>MGPV01000059.1:12091-12251 GCA_001797615.1 Deltaproteobacteria bacterium GWC2_65_14 | reverse complement strand
GAGTTCCCGGGCGGCCGGCTCTTCCCACGGAACGTCCGCGTGCGCCGGGGGGATCTCCGGCTCCGGCGCTTCCGGCCTCCATTCCGCGGCGTGAGAGGGCGGTTTCTCCGCCTCGGGAGGATGCTCCTTGGGCCGGGCTGTCCTGCCTTCCGGCTGCCTC
>MGPV01000059.1:0-12082 GCA_001797615.1 Deltaproteobacteria bacterium GWC2_65_14 | reverse complement strand
CGGAGGTCGAAAAGGTTTTTCGGTGGCGGAGCGGGACGGTCCCCGGGGTCCTTCATGACGATGATCGCCTCGCCGCACTTGCGGCAGCGCATGCGGGCCCCGCGCCCCTGGATCCGGGACTCGTCCAGCCGGAATCGGGTGTGGCAGGCCTGGCACTCGACGATCATCGTTTCCTCCCGGGGAGTTCCTGTCCCACGACGTGCGGGGAACAATACTAAATTATAGTCGATTTGGCCGGGCCGCTCAACCCCGGGCCGCCCCCGTTTTCGATCCGAGGGCGCACAGAAGGATCCCCGCCTCGTAGAGGATGTAGAGCGGGACCGCGATCAGGATCTGCGAGATCGCGTCGGGCGGGGTGAGGACCGCGCCGGCCAGGAACACGATGAGCAGCGCCGCCTTTCTTCCCTTCCGCAGGAGGGCGGGAGTGACGATCCCCGCCCTCCCCATGAGGTAGAGGACCAGGGGGATCTCGAACATCACTCCGAACAGGAGAAGGAGCCGGAGGACGAGGGAGAGCGACTCCTTCATCGAGGGCATGGGGAGGATCGTCGATCCCCCGAACGAGAGGAAGAAGGTGAAGATGGGGGGGATCGCCACGAAATAGGCGAAGGCCATCCCGGAGAGCATTCCCAGGGTCGACCAGAACGAGAAGGCGAGCAGCACCGTTCTCTCTTTCCGGTAGAGTCCCGGGCCGACGAATCTCCACATCTGGTAGAAGATCACTGGGCTTGCCAGAAGGAATCCCCCCCAGAGCGCCACCTTGAAGTAGGTGAGAAAGGCCTCCGTAAGCTCCGTGAAGATCATGCGCGAATCGGCGGGCAGGTGGGAGAGGAGCGGGGCGAGGAGCGTCCGGTAGATCTCCTCCGCCTTCGCGTAGCAGAGGGCGGATCCCACCCCCATCGCGGCGAGCGACCAGATCAGCCTCTTGCGCAGCTCCTCGAGATGCTCGCTCAGCGGGAGCCGGACTTCCCCGGTCGGTTCGGGTTCCGTCGTCATCGCAGGAAGGGAACGGTTCCCGGTTATCCTTCCGGCCGGGAGGCCGGCGGTTCGGACCGTGCGGAATCCGCCTTCGGGTCGCCACCGTCCGGCTTCTTCGCCTCGGCCTCCTCTTTCGGTGGGGGTGCCTCCTCGGAATCCTCACGGACCGCGTCGTCGATCCCCTTCCGGACCTCATCCGAGGCCTTCTTGAACTCGGCGATTCCCTTCCCCAGGCTTTTCGCGAGGTCGGGAAGACGCTTCGGTCCGAAGAAGATCAGGACCACGACCAGGATGACGAGCATCTCCTGCAGGCCGATTCCGAACATCTCCGTCCTTTCCGATCCTGTGGCGTTGCGGAACCTCTTCATCTTACTATATTCCGGCCATGCCCGCGATTGCAGGGTATCCGATCGGATAGGCTCCTTATCCGATCGGAAGATTTCCCCCCGCCCCCCGCCGGCCGGATAGGCGTATCCCCCTGGATTCCCGAACCGATTCCTGGGGCACGGATTTTGAACCTTACCCCATGTCATGGTAGATTCCGGGAGTCATCCTAGGAGGGGCGGCGTGTTCCTGGGCATCGACGTGGGTTCGATCAGCATGAAATTCGTTCTCTACAGTCCTCCGGGGGGGGGGCCGCTTCCGGAGGAGGTGCGCTCGCAGTGCCTCTCCGACGTGCCGGCCTCCCTGGAAAGGGGAGGGGAAGCCTACCTCCTCTCCTACGACCGGCTCCAGGGGGATCCGAACCGGAAGGTTCCGGAACGGCTGGCGGAGTGGATCGGACGGATCGGCGGGGAGAGGATCGGGGGGATGGCCGTGACGGGGAAAAGCGGCCCCAACCTGTCCGCGATCCTGGGGGCGAGGTACGAGAACGATTTCCGCTGCCTGGTGAAGGGGGTCGGCGCCGTGCAGCCGGATGCCCGGACGATCTTCGAGATGGGGGGGGAGAACGCCAAGGTGATCCGCCTCGAGGCGGCGGACGGGAACGGTTCGGTCCGCATCCGGGACTACGACACGAACGGGGACTGCGCGGCGGGGACCGGGTCCTTCATCGACCAGCAGGCGAACCGGATGCAGATCGCGGTCGAGGAGGTGGGGGAGATGGTGGCCCGGGCGGCGAGTTCTGCCCGCGTCGCCGGGCGCTGTTCCGTGTTCGCCAAGACCGACATGATCCATGCCCAGCAGAAGGGGTGTTCCCCGGAAGAGATCCTCAAGGGGCTCTGCGAGGCGGTTGCCCGCAACTTCAAGAGCAGCATCAACAAGGGGAAGGACCCGGTCGCGCGGGTGGCCCTCGTCGGGGGGCTCTTCGCGAACCAGGGAGTGGTCCGGGCGATCCGGGAGGCCTTCGCCTTCTCCCCGGACGACGTCGTCCTTCCCTGGGGCTTCGCGCACCTCGCGGCGCTGGGAGCCGCTCTCGCCGCCTCGGAGTCTCCCGGAGCGGAACGGGGGGCCGGGGGAGTCTTTCTTCCCGGTGGGACCGTTCCGGCGGAAGGAGAGAAGGCCTTTCCCGCATGGCCTCCGCTGTCCACGAAGGATGTCGTCTTCCTGCGCGACCGGATCGCTCCCCCGCCGCCGGTCGGGAACGGGACGGAGGTCTTCCTCGGGATCGACGTCGGGTCCGTGAGCACGAACTTTGCCCTGGTCGACGGGGAGGGGAACCTGGTCAAGGAGATCTACGTCCGCACCCAGGGCCGTCCCGTCCAGGTGGTGACCGACGGGCTGCACGAACTCCGGGAGGAGTTCGGGGACGCGATCTCGGTGCGCGGAGTCGGAACCACCGGCTCGGGAAGGGAACTGATCGGGGAGTTGGTCGGGGCGGACACCGTCCAGGACGAGATCACGGCGCACAAGACCGGATCCTCCTTCATCAGCCGGCGCTACTTCGACCAGTCGGTCGACACGATCTTCGAGATCGGGGGGCAGGACTCGAAGTTCATCAGCCTCCAGGACGGCGTCGTGGTGGACTTCGCGATGAACGACGCCTGCGCCGCCGGAACCGGGTCGTTCCTGGAGGAGCAGGCGGAGCGGCTGGGGATCCGGATCAAGGAGGAATTCGCCCGGATGGCGCTCTCCTCCGAGGCCCCCGTCCGGATGGGGGAGCGCTGCACGGTGTTCATGGAGCAGGATCTGAACAACTACCTCCACCGGGGGGCGAACCGGGTGGACCTGGTGGCGGGCCTCGCCTACTCCGTGGTCATCAACTACCTGAACCGCGTCGTCCGGGGGCGCCTGATCGGGGAGACGATCTATTTCCAGGGGGGGACCGCCTACAACGATTCCGTGGCGGCCGCCTTCACCCACATCCTCGGGAAGAAGATCATCGTTCCTCCCCACAACGGGGTCATCGGGGCGATCGGGATGGCGCTGCTCGCCCGCGACAAGGTCCGGGCGACCCAGGTCGCCTCCCGGTTCCGCGGGTTCGACATGGAGAAGGTCGACTACCGGCGGCGGGAGTTCGTCTGCAAGGGGTGCAGCAACTTCTGCGACATGCAGGAGATCCGGATCGACGGGACGAACACCTATTGGGGGGACAAGTGCTCCGAGAAGTACCGCCGGAGCGCGCGGACCGACCTCCGGCCGGTCGTCGAGGATCTTCCGGCGAGGCGGGCCGAGTGGCTCGACCGGCTCCTGGCGGATCTCCCCCGGGGGCGCCGAGGAACGGTGGGGCTCCCGCGGGCGATGTACTTCTTCGATCGCACCCCCTTCTGGGCGACCTTCCTCTCGACCCTGGAATTCGACGTGAAGACGAGCCCACGGACCGACAAGGGAATCGCGCGGGAAGGGGCAGATCGGACGGTCGCCGAGCCCTGCTATCCGATCCAGGTGGCCCACGGCCACGTCGGCGCGCTGCTCAAGGACGGGATCGACTTTCTCTTCGTTCCGAACGTCATCAACGCCGAGACGACGCACACCCACACGGAGTCGCACTTCTGCCCCTGGGGGCAGACGCTGCCCTTCGTGTTCGCGTCGGTTCCCGCCTGGGAGAAGGAGCTCCGCCAGAAACTCCTCTCGCCCACGGTCCGCTTCCGGGACGACGAGAAGCTGATGGTCGAGGACCTCTTCGAGTGCTTCGGCCCCCTCGGCGTGTCCCGCGGCGAGATCCGGGGGGCGATCCGGGCGGGCTGGCGGGAGCAGAATCGATTCCAGGATTTCCTGCTGGACCGCGGAGCGGCCGCCGTATCCGCGGTGGAGAAGGCGGGGGCGCACGCCGTCGTCCTGATCGGACGCTCGTACAATCTCTACGACCGGGACATCAACCTGAACATCCCCTCGAAGCTCAGGGACCAGTACGGCGTGAACGTGATCCCGATCGACTTCCTCCCCGTGGACGGGATCGACATCCGGGAGATCCACGAGAACATGTTCTGGAACTACGGGAGGAAGATCATCGCCTCCGCCCGGTGGTGCCGGAACCGTCCGAACTTCCACATCGTCTACATCACGAACTTCAAGTGCGGCCCCGACTCCTTCATCCGGCACTTCATCACGCGGGGCTCCGGGTCGCCGTTTCTGTCCCTCCAGTTCGACGGGCACGGCAACGACGCCGGGTACATGACCCGGTGCGAGGCCTATCTCGACAGCAAGGGGGTTTTGCGATGGTGGGCGAACCCATGAGCGGATCCTCCCTTTCCGGCAGGACGGTGTTCTTCCCCCCCATGGCCGAAGCGGGGGTCCGTACGATCGCGGCCGCCTTTCGGTCGATCGGGGTCGAGGCCAGGTCCATGCCCCCCTCCGACGAGGAGACCCTCCTTCTGGGCGGACGCTTCTCCTCCGGGGAGGAGTGCCTCCCCCAGAAGGTCACGCTGGGGGACACCCTGAAGCTCCTGGTGCACAAGGAGATCGATCCGTCGAAAATGGCCCTCTTCATGCCGGCCTCGAACGGCCCCTGCCGCTTCGGGCAGTACGGGCCGTACATGAAGATGGTCTTCGAGGAGATGGGCTTCGGCGACGTGCTGCTGATCTCCCCCTCCTGCGAGGACGGGTACAGCGGGGTGGGGGATCATGCGGACGAACTGCTTCGGACCGCCTGGAGGGCCATGGTGGGCGGAGACCTCCTGCACAAGCTGCTGCTCCGGGTCCGCCCCTACGAGACGGAGCCGGGTGCCGCGGACCGCGCGTTCGACGCCGCCCTGGAGATCCTCTGCGGCGCCATCGAGGTTCCCGGGGAGACGCAGAAGGGGAAGCTCTCCCGGCTCATCGCCGCCCTCGGGGAAGGCCGCTCCCTGCTCCACCGGGTCCCGGCCGACTATTCCTCGCCCCGGCCGCTCGTCGGCGTCGTGGGGGAGATCTTCTGCCGGCTGAACACCTTCAGCAACGACGACGTCGTCCGGAAGGTGGAGGAAAGCGGCGGGGAGTGCTGGATCTCGGACGTGACCGAGTGGGTCTGGTACACGAACGCCGACCACGACCGGGCGCTCCGGAGATACGGGAAGCGGCTGACACTGGAGATGCTCCAGGCAAAGCTGAAATGGCATTTCCAGCGCAAGGACGAGCATGCGCTTCTCGATGTTTTCGGGGGGGACTTCCGGGGGTACGAGGAGCCGCACGACATCCGCGAAGTGATGGAGCTGGCCCGCCCCTACATGAAGCCGGAAGGGTGCCTGGGCGAGATGCTGCTGTCGGTGGGGAAGACGGTCTACCTGCACCGGAAAGGGGCCGACGGAATCCTGGACATCAACCCCTTCTCCTGCATGAACGGGATCGTATCGGAGGCGATCTACCCCCGCGTTTCCCGGGATTGCGGAGGGCTCCCGGTGCGGGTCCTCTATTTCGACGGGACGCATGTGGACCGGCGCTACGAGCTGGAGATCTTCATGGACCTCGTCCGGGAATACTCCGAGAGGAAAAAGGCCCGCCGCCGGCTGCCCGACGTCTTCGGGGCCGCCGCCGCGCGGGCGTAGCGCACGGGACCTTGCGGATCGCCGTCGTTTCGGACATCCACTCGAACGGGGACGCGCTGGACACCCTTGCGCGCGAGCTGGACCGTCTGCGCCCGGACCGCGTGGTGCACCTGGGGGATCTGGTCGGGTACAACGCAGAGCCGGAGAAGTGCGTCCGATGGGCCATGGCGAACTGCTCCGAGGGAATCCTCGGGAACCATGACGCCGTGGTGTGCGGGAAGGCCGGCGGGGAGTTTTTCCACAAGCCCGCCCTCCAGGCGGCCCGATGGTCCGCGGAGAGGGTATCGGAGGAGTCGCTGGACTATCTCTCGGGCCTTCCGGTCCGCGCGACGCTCCCCGGGGGGCTGCTGCTCGTCCACGGTGCGCCCTCCGACCCGGACCGCTACCTCTTCCTGACGGAGGATGCGGAGGAGGAGATGGACCTGCTGGGTGAATCGGAGGGGCTCCGGCTGGTCCTCTTCGGGCACACGCATCTCCCCACCGCCTTCGTCCGCCGGGAGGAAGGAGGCGTCGTCTCCGCCCCCCTGAAGAACTTCCGCCTGGCGGAAAAGGAAAGCGCCATGCTGAACCCCGGCAGCGTCGGCCAGCCGCGCGACCGGGACCCCCGGGCCTGCTTCCTGGTCGTCGACACCGGATCCTGGGAGGCGTCCTGGATCCGCGTTTCCTACGACGTGGAGCGGTGCCGGACCCGGGTCCTCGAGGCCGGCCTCCCCCGCTTCTTCGCCTCGCGGCTCGCGGACGGGACGTGAGGAGGCGGGGATACCGGCTCCTGCCGCACACCGCGGACCTCCGGATCGAGGTGGTCGGGGAGGACATGCCGCGGCTTTACGCCTCCTGCGCCACCGCCCTGTTCTCCCTCCTGACCGACCGGCGCCGCGTTCGTGAGACCTGGAAAAAGACCGTCCGGGTGGAGGGTTCCTCCCCCGAAGACCGCCTCTTCTTCCTGCTTCGCGCCGCCCTGCTTCTATTCGAGGTAGACCGGTTCCTCGTGCGGCGGGCGCATGTTAGGATGGAGGGGAACCAGGTGACGATGTCGGCGTCAGGCGAGCCGGCCGATTTCACCCGGCACACCTTCGGCCGGGAGATCAAGGCCGTGACCCGGCATCTCCTGACCGTCGAGAAAAGGCCGGGCGGATTCGTCGCCCGTTTCGTGGTGGACGTGTAGCGGCACCCATCCGTGCGGGCCCGTGGCCGACCAGGCGGGAAAGGTGGGTCGGCCATGCGGTTCCAGGATATCCCTCTCCGGAAACGGTCGGAAACGATGTGGGAAATCCCGCAGATGTCCGGCATGCGGGTGCCCGGCCTTGTCTTCGCGAGCGAGCGGATGATGACCGAGATCGTGAAGGACGAGGCAATCCGCCAGGTGATCAACGTCGCCCATCTCCCCGGAATCCAGCGATACAGCATCGGGATGCCCGACATCCACTGGGGGTACGGATTCCCCATCGGCGGGGTGGCCGCCATGGACGTGGAGGAGGGGGTCGTCTCCCCCGGCGGCGTGGGATACGACATCAACTGCGGGGTGCGGCTCCTCCGCTCCGACCTCACGGCCGGATCGCTCGCGGGCCGTCTCCCGGAGCTGGTGGCCGCGCTGCACCGGGAAGTTCCCTCGGGAGTCGGCTCGACCGGCTTCGTCCGCCTCGCGGAGAAGGACGTGGAAAAGGTCCTTCGGGAGGGATCCCGGTGGGCGGCCTCCCGGGGCTTCGCCACGGAGGAGGACGTGGCGTTCACCGAGAGCGGGGGCTGTTTCCCGGGCGCCGATCCCGACGCCGTTTCCGGCGTCGCGAAGCGGAGGGGACGGGACCAGCTCGGGACCCTCGGGTCGGGGAACCACTTCATCGAGATCGACGAGATCGCCGAGATCTACGACGAGAAGGCGGGCCGCGCCTTCGGCCTCTTCCGGGGGCAGGCGGTCGTTCTCATCCATTCGGGCTCCCGGGGGCTGGGCTACCAGGTCTGCGACGACTTTCTCGTCACGATGGCGGAGTACATGCGCCGGAACCGGATCGAGCTTCCCGACCGCCAGCTTGCCTGCGCCCACGTGCGGTCCCCCGAGGGGGAGCGCTATCTGGAGGCCCTCGCCGCCGCGGCAAACTACGCCTTCGCGAACCGCCAGCTTCTGGCCCACCAGGCCCGGGAGGTTTTTCTCAAGGTCCTCCGGATGGGGCCCTCCGACCTCGGGATGCGCCTCGTGTACGACTGCGGGCACAACAACGCGAAATTCGAGCGGCACGAGGTGGACGGGAGGAGGCGGGAGCTGCTCGTCCACCGGAAGGGAGCCACGAGGTGCTTCCCGCCCGGCGCCCGCGACCTCCCCGACGCCTACCGGGAGACCGGCCAGCCGGTCCTGATCCCGGGGGACATGGGGACCGCATCCTACGTCCTCGCCGGAACGGAGGGGGCGATGGAGCTCTCCTTCGGGTCCACCTGCCACGGGGCGGGAAGGCGGATGAGCCGCAAGCAGGCGCGGTCGAGCGTTGGGGGCCGATCGGTCGTCCGGGAGATGGAAAAACGGGGAGTGCTGGTCGCCAGCGCCTCCCCGAAGACCCTCGCCGAGGAGATCCCGGAGGCCTACAAGGATGTCTCCGAGGTGGTGGATGTCGTCCACAATGCCGGGATCGCCAGGAAAGTCGCTCGCCTGCGGCCGCTGGCGGTCGTGAAGGGGTGAAAGGAAGTCGATGCGCGGGGCCTGGTTCGAGACGATCTTCGACGAGCGGTACCCCGAGCTGTTCGGGCCTCTGGAGGAGGACGCCGAGCAGGAGGTCGAGGAGATCCTTCGCATGCTCTCCCTGCGCCGCGGGTCGTCGGTCGAGGATCTCGGCTGCGGGAGGGGGAGGCACGCGATCCCGCTGGCCCGAAGGGGATACCGGGTCACGGGGGTGGACCTTTCCGAGAAGATGCTCGCGATGGCCCGCGACAGGGCCGGCCGGGAGGGGGTCTCGGTGGAGTGGGTGCGCGAGGACATGCGGACCTTCTGCCGCCCGGGGGCCTTCCATCTCTGTCTGAGCCTGTTCACCTCCTTTGGCTATTTTCACGACGGGGAGAACCAGCAGGTGCTGGATAACGTGGCGAAAAGCCTCCGGAAGGGGGGAGTCCTGCTGCTCGACCTGCGCAACGCCGGGAAAGGGCTCCACCGGCTCGAGGATTGGGACGAAACGAGGGAGGTCCCTTCGGGCAGGCTCCGGATGACGATGCGGTTCGACCGGAAGAGCCGGCGGGCGAAAGCCCGGCACCTGCTCACCCGGAGGGACGGGATCCGGATCTCCTCGACCTTCGACGTGCGCGTCTATTCCACCGAGGAGCTGTCCGGGATGCTTTACCGGGCCGGGATGAAGACGGTGGCCTTCTTCGGCTCCCTCTCCGGCGCCCCTCTGGGGGAGGATTCCCCCCGGATGGTCGCAGTGGCCAGGATGGGGTAGCGGTTCCGGCTGGGGGTTTCCGCGCCCGGCGGGGCTACAGGAGATCGTCGCCCGGCCTTCCGCCGGGGCCGACCTTCCGGAAAGGCTGCTCCTCGGGAACCGTCCCCAGCCGGAAGGGGAGCAACATCCCGCCGCCCGCTCCCGGGGGGAGCGATTTCCCCGTTTCCGGGTTCACCCGGGAGAAGGTGATCCCGGGAGGCACGGGAAACTCCCGCTCCGGGAAGAGCGGGAGCGACCTGCGCATGAAATCGCTCCAGATCGGCAGGGCGACCACCGCCGCCGACTGGCGGTCCCCCAGAGGCTTCGGGTTGTCGAATCCCACCCAGACTCCCGCCGCCAGGTCCGGCGAGAATCCGACGAACCAGGCGTCGGTGTTCTCGTTCGTGGTGCCCGTCTTTCCCGCAAGGCCTCGTCCCAGGCTCCTCGCCCCCTGCCCCGTCCCGCTGGCGATCACTTCCTGCAGCAGGCGCACCGTCAGGTAGGCCGTCTCCGGGGAGAGGACCGCCTCGGTCCTGACAGCCGTTTTCTCCAGGACCTTCCCCCGGACGTCCCGGACCTCCCGAATGAAATAGGGGGTCGGCCGGACTCCGCCGTTCGCGAAGGTCGAGTAGGCGTTGACCAGCTCCATGCCGGTGACCCCGGAGGAGCCCAGGGCGATGGAGAGGTTCCTCTCGACCGGCGATTCGATCCCGAGCCGCTTCGCCATCCGGAGGGTGGGGTCTACCCCGATCTCGTTCAGCAGGCGGATCGTGGCCAGGTTGCGGGATTTCGCGAGCGCTTCCATCAGGGGAATCGGCCCGAGGAAGGTCCCGTCGTAGTTCCGGGGCTTCCACATCTCGGTGTCGTCCAGGTCGAACTCGACGGGGGAGTCGTACAGGGTCGACACCAGCGTCTTCCCCGCGTCGACCGCCGCGGCGTAGATGACCGGCTTGAAGGCCGATCCGGGCTGCCTCCTCGACTGGAGGGCGCGATTGAACTGGGACGCGGCGAAGTCGACTCCCCCCACCATCGCGAGGACGGCGCCGGTGTGGGGATCCATCGCCAGGAGCGCCCCCTGGAGGTCCTTGTACTTGTTCCGTTCCTCGGTTCTTCGGACTCCCTCCACCAGGGCGTCGCTCGCCGCCTCCTGGAGCTTGCCGTCGATCGTCGTGTAGATCCGCATTCCCTCCCGGTACAGCGCCTCCGTGCCGTACTTTTCCGCCAGGTAGATCCGGATATGTTCCAGAAAATAGGCGGCTTTGGAGCGGAAGGCGGAGGGAGGGGCGAGCGTGAGCTTCGCCTGGAAGGCCCTGTCCGACTCCTTCTGCGAAAGGAAGCCGGACTCGACCATCCTCCGGAGGACGTAGCGCTGCCGGTTCTTGGACATCTCGGGGTTGATCCTGGGGGAATAGCGGTTCGGCGCCTTCGGAAGGGTGGCGAGTATCGCCCCCTCCGGGAGATTCAGCTCGCCGATCCCCTTGCCGAAGTAGGACCGGGATGCGGCCTCCACCCCGTACGCCCCGTCCCCGAGGTAGATCTGGTTGAGATAGAGGTAGAGGATCTCCTCCTTGGAAAGTTTCTTCTCGATCCGGTAGGCCAGGATCACTTCCTTGAGCTTCCTCCGGATGCTCTTCTCCGGGGAGAGGAACAGCTGCTTGACCGTCTGCTGGGTGATCGTACTCCCCCCCTGGGCGAATTTCACCGAGAGGATATCCTTGAGCGCCGCCCGGGCGATCGCCGTGTAATCGACCCCCTTGTGATTGAAGAAGTTCGCGTCCTCGGCCGCCACGAATGCGTTCACGACATGCTTCGGGATGCTCTCGTACGGGACCAGGGTCCGCTTTTCCTGGTAGATCTCCCCGACGAGCCGGTTGTAGCGGTCGTAGATCTTGGAGGTGATGCTGGGCCGGTAGGACTGGATCGACTCGACCGAAGGGAAGTCGCCGAAATTGGCCAGCAGGACGAGCCCCGAGGCGGTGCCCGCGAGGAAGCAGGACATTAGCACCGCCGCCAGAACCAGCAGCCTCCCGCGCGACAGTCCGCGGACCGTCTTCTTCGAGAAGAACCCCGCCAAATCCCCGCCCCTTCCCGGATCGCTCGTTCAACGGGACTATTATACCCGCGGCCGCCCCGCAGCGGCGGAAAGCATGGGGCCCCGTCGCGAGGGTGCCCGGGGGTGAATAACCCGGTGGTAAAATAGCGTCCAAGGGGAAAGGGAGGAGGCGGCCATGCGGAAACTGCTCTATCTCGGGTTCGCGGCGATCGTCGCGCTGGCCCTGAACGGGTGCGGCGGACACTCCGACCCCGTCTTCGTCGCACAGATCCTCAGCGACCCTGGGGTCGACGGAGATATCGCGGAAGATATCGATACGGGAATCCTTTCCTCTCCCGTACTGGCCAGTGGGACAGGATCCGTCCGTGTAGGAATCGATCCTTCAATTGGTTTGTTCGGTACCGAGTACAGGGGGTTTTTACATTTCCCTCTGGACGGCTCCACGGGATTCGATGCGGTACCTGCGGATGCCACGATTGTATCGGCGACTCTCGAAATATTCATCGACACGGTGCAGTTTTCTCCCACAGTCCCTGTCCGCATGGACCTGGTCTGGTTCCCTCCCCCGCTGATCAGTTCGGATTACGATGTCACGGTGCTGCCGTCCTTGTTGACGCGGGGTACTTTTAACATCCTTTCGACCGATCCTATTCCTCCGCGTGTGGGAGTGTTGATCGATGTCACGCCGCTCATGCGGGAGGCGCAGCGCCTGGGGCTGGCCGATTTCCAGGTGAGGTTCCTCCTCGATCCTT
>MGPV01000058.1:42003-54640 GCA_001797615.1 Deltaproteobacteria bacterium GWC2_65_14 | reverse complement strand
GGATGGAGCTGCTGGTCCAGGTCACCAAGGAGGAGTCCTCCGTGAAGGGGGCGGCGCTGACCTCCTACATCAGCATCGCCGGGCGGTTCCTCGTGATGATGCTGGGGATGAAGCGGTACGGGATCTCGAAGAAGATCACGGGGGAGAAGGAGCGGGAGCGGATCCGGAAAAACATGGAGAAGCTCACCTACCCCGAGAACCTCGGCTTCATCGTCCGCACGGTGGGGGCGGGGGAGCTGCTGAAGAACCTCCGCGCCGACCTTACGAACCTGCTCAAGCTCTGGGAGCGGACCGTGGAGGAGGGGAAGACCCGGAAAGCGCCCGCTCTGCTCTACGAGGAGCAGGACATCGTGATCCGGACCCTTCGCGACCAGTACTCCTCGGACGTCTCGGAGGTCCAGATGGACTCCCCGGACTCCCAGCGCAAGGCCATCGGCTTTTTCGACGTCTATTACCCGATGCAGAAATCCCGGCTGAAGCTCTACCGCCAGAAGCGGCCCCTCTTCTCGAAGTTCAACCTGGAGGAGCAGGTGGAGAGGGCGTGCGCCCGCAAGGTCCCCCTCCCGTCCGGCGGACACATCGTGATCGACCGGACCGAGGCGATCTGGTCGATCGACGTGAACTCGGGGCGCTCCTCCAAGGACCGCGACATCGAGGACACGGCCTACCGGACGAACCGGGAGGCGGCGGCCGAGGTGACGCGGCAGCTCCGGCTCCGGGACATGGGGGGGCTGATCGTCGTCGATTTCATCGACATGGAGGACCGCCGGCACATCAAGGACGTGGAAAAGGCGGTCAAGGACGGAATGAAACGGGACAAGGCCCGCAACGACGTCTCCGCCATGGGGAAATTCGGGCTGGTCGCCATCACCCGCCAGCGAATGGGGATCTCCCTCTACGACACCCTCATGACCGGGTGCGACAGCTGCGGCGGCACCGGGCTCCTCCCCACGGCCGACGCCTTGCTGGTCCGGCTGATGCGGAAGGTCCACGACGAGCTCTCCCGCGATCCCTCGAAGGAGCTGCTCGTCCGGGTCGCCCCGCCGCTCCTCGAGTCGCTCCTGAACCGGAAGCGTGAGGAGATCACCCGGCTGGAGAGGCTGTGCGGGGGACAGGTCCGGTTCCAGGCGGACCCCGCCCTCCCTTCGGGCTCGTTCGCCGTGGGAGAGGGGACGTGAAGGCGGACCTCTCCTTCCTGGAGCGCTCCGTCCAGGACCGGCTGAGCCGCCTCTGCCGCCGGTTCATCCGGGTCGCCTTCGTCTACCTCGTCCTGGGTCTGCTGCTGGGGGTGGGGATGCTCGCCTTCGGCAACGACAACTTCCAGTTCGTGCACGTCCACATGCTCCTGGTGGGGTTCGTCCTCTTTCTCATTTACGGGATCGGCTACAAGCTCCTCCCGACGATGTTCTTCGGCCTCCCGAGGGTGGAACGGATCGGGTGGGCGGAGGGGCAGTTCTGGCTTGCCAACGTCGGGCTCCTCGGGATGCTGGTCGGCGCCATGATGCCGGTGGGGCTGGGGCTCGACCGGATCACCATCCTGTTCGGCATCGTCGAGGCTGCGGCGGGGATCCTCTTCGTCTGGCTGATGGGGAAGACCCTTCGGGGGGATGCCGGGAAATAACGACGCTGGGGAACGATGGGCCAACTGGCATTCCTCGACTCCTACCCGGGCGCCTACATCGTCCAGTCGTTCCTCCACTCCGCCGTCGCGGCGGCCGTCGTGGAGATCGCCTTCCGGGTCTGGGAGTTCCGGAATCCCGCCCTCCGGCAGCGCTTCCTCCTGATCGCCGTGGCCTTCCCGGTCTTCTCCTTTCCCCTGTTCCAGGTGATCAACCCCGAGCGGTTGTCCCTCACCTTCCGCATGGGCGCCCTGCTGGACTCCGGCCGGTGGCTGTACCTCGACCCCTGGGGGATCGCCCCCCTGGTCGTCATCGGGCTGCTCCTGATCTTTCTCGTCACCACCCTGGTGTTCCTCTTCCAGGAGTTCCTCCCGGTCGTGCGACACACCTTCGAGAAGAGGCCTTCGGGGAAGACGGCGGGGAGAAGCGGCGCCGACGATCCGGACGTGCAGCGGGTGGTCGGCACGCTTCCCGGGAACCGGCCGGAGCTGTTCGTCCTGGAGGAGGAGGAGATCGTTCTGTTCTCCACCACGGGGAAGTCGGGCGCGGTGTACGTCTCGGAGGGGCTCCTCCGGGCCCTTCCCCCGGAGGAGGTGCAGGCCGCGGTCGCCCATGAGTACGCCCATGTCCTGAGGGGCAGGCGCCCGGTCCTCCTGGTGCTGTTCCTCCTGCGCGCGGTGATGTTCTTCAATCCCGTGACCCTCCTGCAGTTCCGCAGGATCGTCCAGGAGGACGAGAAGATCTGCGACGACTTTGCCGCGGAGCTTACCGGCCGGCCGGCCGCGCTGGCGGAGGCGCTGAGAAGGCTCTACCTCGCGGGCGGGGAGAAGAGGCCCGGGACGGGAAAGACCCTCATGGAGGAAATGGAAGCGCTGGAGTCCTACAGCCACCGGCTTCACATCGAGAGCCGGGTGGAGCGGCTGGAGAAGGAGGTTCCGTCCGCGGCAGACGGGGGCGGGCTCGCGACCGTCCTGACCGTCGCGGCGATCCTCCTGACAACCTACTTCGTGGTCTGAGGCGGAGGGTGTTCATGAAGAGCGGGGCGTATCGGTTCTTCTTGTTCGCGGGGGCGGTCGCGGTCCTCGTGGCTCTGCTCAAGCTGCTGAACTGGCTTCCGCTGGCCGCGCAGAAGGATCTCCTGCGGGAGTACCGGGACCTGGAGGATGCGCGGACCGCCTCGGGAATCCACCAGGCGCTCGCCCCCTCCTACTTCCCCCAGAACCTCTCGTGGCCTCCCTCCACGATCTTCGCCCAGGGGACCCCGTTTCCGGCGCTGGTCATGGAGTTCGAGAGGATCGGCGGCAAGGAGACGGTCCTGATCATCTCGCAGGCGGAATCGGAGACCTTCTTCCCCCGGGAGCGGATCCCCTTCCGGCAGGTGAAGGAGCGCGTTCCCTATTCGCTGAAAGGGAGGGAGGCCCTCCTCGAGGTCGGGGTGGGGCCGCAAGACGAGCCCTGCGCCGGGATCGAATGGAGGGAGGGGAGAACCCGGATCGTGGTGCGGGCGAAAACCTCCCCCTTCGAGCTGATCAAGATCGCCGAAAGCATGCTCCGGTAGCCCTTCGCCCCCTCTCCGGGGCGATTTTCCGCATCACGGGTCGTTTTCCCCCCCAGTGTAGGGATCAATTTCCGGAAAACTAGGGAGTTCACCCGATTGTCGCGCCCAGCCCGCTTTCCTAAAGTGAAGGTACGACGGCGGAGTGGAAACCGATCGGCCGCGACGCGCGGGGAAGGGAGGCGAAGACGATGGCGAGGCGAACCGGAGGAGACAGGGTCGTCCAGGGATTCTACTGGAACCCGATGGGCGGCCTGGTGAGCGTGCACGACGAGGGGGTTCTCCCGGGGGACGATCGGTCCGTGTACTACAGGGTCCCCTTCCCCCTCCTGGTTCCCCTGGGGGTGATGCTCGGGGCGCTCTACGTGGCGGCGCTGCCGCTGGCGGCCCTGGGGACGGCGGCGGTAGTCCTGTCGAAGAGGCTGTTCGGGGACCTCCTCGCCCGGGCGAGGGAAGCCGTGTCGTTCGGATGGAGGCCCACGGAAGCCTACCTCGCGGGAAAGGAGCCGCGGAAGGAAAAGCCCGGGGACGGCGAGGGGGAGGCCGGGGACAGCGACGGGCGGGATAGGAAACATTTCCCGCAAAACTAGGAAGTTCATCCGATTGTTCCATTGGCGCCCGCTTTCTATAGTGGGGGCACTGCGGAACGACCAACCCCGGGATGCCCGACGGCGGAAAGGGGGTTCACGGAAATGAAACGGTACAACGGGGGAGACCCGGTCGGAAAAGGGACCTACTGGAATCAACGGATCGGCAGCCTGGTCCAGGTGAAGGACGAGGCGGTCCTGCCGGGGGGGCGCGACGCGACCTTCTACAGGATTCCCTTCGCCCTCCTGTTTTTCATGGTCCTCTTCCTCGGGGGCTTCTACGTGATCCTGCTTCCCCTGCTCATGATCGGCATGGGGTTCTACATGATGGGGCGCAGGATTTTCGGAGGCGTCCTCTTCCAGGCGAGGAAAAACGTGATGTTCGGCTGGAGGCCGATGGAGGCCTACCTGGCGGGGAAGAGCAAAAAGAAGGAAAACGGGGAGTCCACAGAGACATAAAGGAGGGAGCCCATGCATACCTACTTCGAGTTCCTGACCCACATCAAGGGGGTGGAGTACATCCTCTCCGTGCTGGCGATCACCGGGTTCATCCTCTACCTGGAGATCCTGAAGCCGGCTCCGTTCCAAACGGTCGTCCGGGAGACCCGCGACGACCTCGAGTACCTGAGAAAGACCGGGTCGCGGGAAGTCTTCCGCATGATTCTGCGGATCTGCGCCGCGCCGTTCCTGGGGCTGGCCTATGTGGTGATGCTGCCGTTCGTCTTCGCCTACGCCCTGGGGATGGAGCTCTTGGGGATCGCCGCGGACGGCCTGGAGAGGATGCTGGGTCTGGCCGGGAAGACCGTCTTCTTCGGCTGGAGGCCCATGGAGGCCTATTTCGGAGGCCGGAAGAGGAGAAAGGAAACAACGGAGGAGAAGCGGGAGACGGAAGAGAACACGGAGGACGGGAAGCCGTGAAGGGGGAGCGAACGATGAACCCGGGAACGATCCTGGCGATCGTCCTCTGCGCGGCGATCAGCGTCCTCTCGATCCCGGCGGCCGGGGCGGGCGGATCCGCCCCGGCTCCCTCCCCGCGCGGGAAGATGCCGGGGTCCGTGGTCCTGGGCTCCCTGGCTTCGGAGTACGGGCCGGTGGCCTTCGACCACGCCGCCCACCTGAAGGAGGCCGGCGGCTGCGCGGAATGCCACCACCAGCACGGGACCGGTGAGACGCTGGAATGCAGGAAATGCCACTCGGTCGACCCGGCCGCCTTCCGCGCGGCGGTCCGCGTGGAGAGATTCCGCCCCTGCAGGGAGTGCCACTCCTCCTCCTTGTCGCGGACCGAGCTGTCCCGGCCGGCCCTGAAGGCCGCTTACCACCGGGCCTGCTTCCGGTGCCACCGGGAGGTGGGAAGCGTCGGGGAGGACCCGAAGGGATGCACGGAGATGTGCCACGAGCGGAGGAAATTCGCGGGTACGGAGCCCCGGTGAGGGGCGGACCACGGCGGACCACGGCGGACCACGATACCAGCACAGGGAGGCGTTTCATGTCAGAATCCTCGATTCGGTCACCCGGACAGGGGGAAGGCGGAAATGGGGAAGGCGGGAAACGGGAACCGGCCGGCCGGGAGCGCGCGGGGATCAGCCGCAGATCCTGCCTGAAGGCGCTCGGAGCGGCGGGCTGCACGGTCCTCTCCGTCGGCGCAGGGAAAGCGCATGCCGCCAGGAATTTTTCCGGCTGGCCCGACCGCTTCGGAATGCTGGTGGATCTCACGGAGTGCGTCGGCTGCCGCGGCTGCGAGGCGGCCTGCAACCGGGCGAACGGGCTTCCCGCGCCGGAGGTCCCCTTCGACGAGAAATCGGTCTTCGAGGAGAAGCGCAGACCCACCGCCTCGGCGTT
Source organism: Deltaproteobacteria bacterium GWC2_65_14 (assembly GCA_001797615.1). Lineage (NCBI taxonomy): Bacteria > Deltaproteobacteria > Deltaproteobacteria bacterium GWC2_65_14. The sequence continues at coordinate 49,040 of MGPV01000058.1, read as the reverse complement.
CACCGTCGTGAACCGGTATTCCCCCAAGGACGGGCCCCGGGGGCCCGTCTACCGGAAGGTCCAGTGCAACCACTGCAACGAACCCGGCTGCGCTTCCGCCTGCCCCGTGCGGGCCTACACGAAAACCCCCGAGGGGGCGGTCCTCTACGACAAGGAACTCTGCTTCGGGTGCCGCTACTGCATGGTGGCCTGTCCGTTCTACGCCCCGGCCTACGATTACGGAAGCGCCCTCGATCCCCGCATCGAGAAGTGCACGTTCTGCCACGAACGGGTCAAGGCGGGGGGGATTCCGGCCTGCGCGGAGGCCTGCCCCGTCGAGGCGGTCCGGTTCGGCCGGAGGAAAGACCTGATCACGCTCGCCCGGGAACGGATCCGGAAGCATCCGGGACGGTACGTCGACCGTGTCTTCGGGGAGCACGAGGTGGGGGGCACCGGCTGGCTCTACCTCTCCGGCGTTCCCTTCGAACAGGTCGATTTCCCGACCGACCTTCCGGACAAGCCTCTCGTCGAGCAGACGAAGGGGTTCCTCTCCGCGGTTCCCCTGGTTCTCGTGCTGTGGCCGGCCGTTCTCGGCCTCTGCTACAGCGCGAAGCGCTACAAGGAGGAAGAGAGATGAGCAACGACTCCATCGCGAAAACGGGGAGCTTCCAGACGCGGTTCATGGGCAAGCTGCTGATGGGGATGCCGCTTGCGGAGTATGTCCGGACCCTCGTCACGCCGTTGAACGTCCTCGCCGCGGCGATCCTAGCCTACGGGATTCCCATGATCGTGATCCGGTTCACCGGGGGGCTCTCGGCCGTCACCCATGCGTCGAACGAGTACCCCTGGAGCATCCTGCTCGGCTGGGGGCTCTTCTCCGGGGTCCCCCTCTCCGCGACCGGGTATGTCATGGCCACCGCCGTGTACATCTTCGGGTTCAAGAAGTACCACCCCCTCGTCCGGCTGGGCGTCCTGACCGGATTCATGGGGTACCTCTTCGCCGTGATCTACCTGCTGATTGACATCGGGCGGCCGTGGCGAATATATTACCCGATGGCGGTATCCTACGGTCCGACATCCGTGTTGTTTCTTGTCGCGTGGCACGTTGCCCTCTATCTGACGGTTCAGCTTCTGGAGTTCAGCCCGGCGATCCTGGAGTGGCTGCATTCGAGGCGGGTGCGACGATGGGCGATCCTGATCACCGTGGCCATGACCATCGCGGGCGTCATCCTCTCCACGCTGCACCAGTCCGCGCTCGGCGCCATGTTCCTCCTCGCCCCCGGGAAAGTCCACCCGCTCTGGTACTCCGCCCTCATGCCGGTGTTCTTCTTCGTCTCGAGCATCTACGCGGGGCTCGCCATGGTGATCGCGGTGAGCACGGTGCTGGCCCGCTACCTGCGCGACCGGGCCGACCGGCAGTACCTGGAGACGCTCGATCCGCTGACGGTGGGGCTGGGCAAGGGCGCCTGCGTCGTCCTCTTCGTCTACTTCGCCCTGAAGTGGATCGGCGTGGCCCACGACGACCACTGGGGGCTCCTGGCCACCCGCCCGGGGGCCTGGTTCCTGGCGGAGCTCCTCCTCTTCGTGCTCGCCCCGGCGATCGTGCTCACCCTCGGGGTGAAGCGGCAGAGCGCCCGCATCGTAAGGGCCGGGGCGTTCTGGGCGCTCGCCGGCGTGATCCTGAACCGCCTCAACGTGTCGCTCATCATGTTCAACTGGAATCTTCCCGGCCACTTCCACCAGATCGTTCCTCCGATGCGGGAGGCGGGGATCGTCCTCGCCGTCGCCACGATCCACATCATCCTGTTCCGCTGGATCGTGAACCGGATGCCGGTCCTGCGGGAGCATCCGGACTACCCGGACCACGGATGAGCGGGGGAGAGACGCCGGGATCGGATTCCCGGATCCTTCACGAAAAGGAGGAACGAAGGCCGAACCGAAGAATTCCGGAGTGATCGCCCGACGACGGTCGGAGAAAGGCCGGTATGGCGCGCGGGACACACACAGCCTGGATTCTGGCTCTTCTTGCACTGACCCTGGCGGGCCCGGCCGTCCATGCCCGGGAGGCGCTCCTTTCCGAGGAGTCGAGGGGCTGCCTCCAGTGCCACGGGAAGAAGGGGATCGTCAAGCGGTTCCTCGGGGGCGAGACGCTCGAGGCCTACGTCAACCCCGAGAAATTCCGGGCCTCGGCGCACAACATCCTCGCCTGCACGGAATGCCACTCCGGGTTTTCCCCGAAGGAGCATCCCTCCGGCCGGTACCGGAGCCGGGAGCAGTTCCGGTCGAGGCAGGGCGCCCTGTGCCGACGCTGCCACACGTCGGAGAAGATCCGCGCGAAATCGATCCACGACGCCCTGCTGACGAAGGAGAAGCCGGGGGAATTCCTCGTCTGCACCAACTGCCACGACGCCCATGCGGTGGTCCCCTCGGCCGGAGGGAAGATCTCCTCCGGGGAGACGGAATACTGCATGGGCTGCCACCGGTTCGAGGTCTGGATGACCTGCAGGAACGGGGAAAGGATCTCCCTCAAGGTCGATCTGCCCTCTCTGGAGGCCTCCGCGCACGGGAAGATCCGGTGCTCGGATTGCCACTACGGCTACTCCTCGGAGGAGCATCCGGTAAAGCGTTTCCCGAGCCGCAGGGACTACATGATCGCCTCGGCGGAGAGCTGCCGGAGGTGCCATTTCGACAACTACACCCGGTCGCTGGACAGCGTGCATTTCTCCATCCTGAGCCAGGGGAACCTCAAGGCCCCGGTCTGCACCGACTGCCACGGGTCGCACCAGATCGCCCACGTCTCCCAGGGGGCGCGGGGGAGGCTGGCCACCACCCATCGCTGCCAGCGGTGCCATCCCGGGATCTACGAGATCTACGCGAAGAGCATCCACGGGAGCGCCCTGATCAACGACCAGAACCAGGACGTCCCGATCTGCATCGACTGCCACACCGCGCACGATATCGAGAACCCCCTCACGATGGAATACCACGAGAAGGTCCCCCAGATGTGCGGGAACTGCCACGCGAACGCGGCGATCATGGAAAAATACGGGCTGTCGACCGACGTGGTGAAGACCTACCTCTCCGACTTCCACGGGGTCACCCTGGGGTTCTACCGGAAGCAGCGGGAGGAGCTGTACAAGCCGGCGAGGCTGATCGCGGTGTGCAACGACTGCCACGGGACCCACAACATCGCGAGCATGATCAGCTCGGACCCCGCGGTCGTGAAGCAGAACCTGGTCAAGCAGTGCCGGAAGTGCCACGAGGACGCGTCGGAGAACTTCCCGAACGCCTGGCTGTTCCACTACAAGCCGACCTTCGCCCGCTTCCCCGTCATCTTCCTGGTGGACGCCGCCTACAGGATCCTTCTCCCGATCATGTGGTTGGGGCTGGCCCTGCAGGTGCTCCTCCACATCTGGCGGTACGCGGTGAACCGGTAGCTCCGGCCACGGAGGAAGGGATCGAGCGATGAAAGGAAAGAAAGGCCGGAGGGAGGAACGGATCCGGAGGTTCAGCGCCTACCGCGTCGCCGAGCACTGGGGAATCATCCTGACCACGATGATCCTCTTCGCGACGGGGCTGTGCCAGCGGTTCTGGCACCTGGACCTCTCCCAAGGGTTCATCCTGAAGATGGGGGGGGTCGACAACGTCCGCCTGCTCCACCGGTACGCGGGGCTCGTCTTCTCCCTGGAGATTTTCCTCAACGTCACCGTCGGCGTGGCGGGGGTGGTGCTCGGGAAGTGGCAGCCCACGATGTTCATCACCCGGAAGGATTTCGAGGACGCGATCCACAACATCCGGTACTACTTCGGCTTCGAGGAGCGCCCCGCCCGCTGTGACCGGTACGACTACATGGAGAAGTTCGAGTACTGGACCATCCTGTTCGGGGGGTTCCTGATGATCGTCACCGGAGTGATCCTCTGGTTCCCGACGCTCGTGGCCCGGTTCCTTCCCGGAGAGGTCATTCCCACGGCGAAGGCGCTCCATTCGAACGAGGCGATGCTGATCTTCCTGATCAATGCGGTGTGGCACATCTACAACTGCATCTTCAGCCCCGAGGCATTCCCCCTCGACACCTGCATCTTCACGGGGACCCTGTCGCGGGAGAGGATGCTGCGGGAGCACCCCCTCGAGCTCGCACGGATCGAGGGGGTCTCTCCGGAGGCGCTGGAGGAGGGAGCCATTCCGGGAAGCGAGGAGTGGAAGCCGGAGAATCCTCCGGGGGGATGACCCCGGCCACACACGCCGATGCAGAAGCGGATCGTCTTTCTCATCATCCTGAACATGCTGATCATCCTGGTCAGCCTCGGGATCATCAGCCACCTGAGCGTCGAGGCCAGCATCCAGCGGTCTCTCGAGAACCGCCTCGCCCTGGCCGACATCATCGGCCAGTACATCGACCATGTCCTCGAGAGCAACCTGAAGCGGCTCTACGACGTCTCCCTGTCGGGGAAGGTCGATTTCGAGGACGGGGACTGGGAGCCCGAGAAAAAGGCCCTCAAGACCGCGTTCGAGTACTCGATCTTCACGGACCGGATCTTCCTCATGGACAGCCTGGGGAACGTGGTGGTCGCCTATCCCCACCGCGAGGACGAGCGGGTGAACCTGTTCGGCATCCCGTACGTGAGGAAGACCCTCTCCGAGCGGAAGCCGGTGATCTCGGACGTCTATACCCTGACCCCCACCCGGAAGCAGGTGATCTTCGCCCTCGTGCCGCTCAAGGACAAGAACGGCGAGGTGGTGGGGGTGGCGGGGGGGGAGATCGACCCGACGAACTACATGCTCGCGCAGGTCATCCGGAACATCCACGCGGAACCGGGGGCCTACATCGAGCTGATGGACAGCCGGGGGGTGATCATCGCGTCGAACGACCCGAGGAGGATCCTGACCTGCGTCGAGCAGAACCGGTTCCTGGGGGAGCTGATCCGGGACCGGAAGAAATCGGTGCTGAACTGCCACCGGTGCAAGGAGGGGTATGCGGAGACCCGGACGGGGCGGGACATGCTCGCCTTTTCCCCCCTCTCCGCGGCCCCGTGGGGGATCTCGGTGCGGGATCCCCGCGAGAAGGTCTTCTTCCCCTCGCGGACCCTCAAGAAGGGGTTCCTGATCTTAAGCTTTGTCGCCATCTTCACGGGGCTGCTGCTCGCGGTGGGCCTCTCCCGGGGGATCGTCCGGCCGATCCATTCGCTGATCGGCGCGACCCAAAGGATCGCCGAGGGGAACCTCCGGGACCCGGTGGAGATCCACACGGGGGACGAGATCGGGACCCTGGGCCGGAGCTTCGACGGGATGCGGGTGCGGCTGGCCGAGTCGCTGGAGAGCATCCAGAAGTACAGCGGGGAGCTCGAGCAGCGGGTCGCCGACCGGACCCGGGAACTCCAGCAGAGCCGGGAGAAGCTCGCCGTCCTCCTGCGGGAGGTCATCACGGCCGAGGAGGAGGAGCGGAAGCGGGTTGCGCGGGAACTCCACGACGACACGAGCCAGTCGCTGAACGCCACCCTGATCAGCCTCGACACGATCCTCGGGGAGATTCCGGAACACGATCCCGCGCGGAGACCGCTCAGACAGATCCGGGAGCAGTGCATGGCGATGCTGAAAGGGGTCCAGCGGCTGATCCAGGACCTTCGGCCCACGGTCCTGGATGACCTCGGTCTGGAATCGGCAGTACAATGGGTGCTGAAGCGGCATGTGGGGGAGCGCGGGATCCGCTATTTCATCGATGTCCAGGGGGACAGCGAGGAGCTTCGGTCCCGGCTCCGGGGGGGGCTGGACTACGGGAGAATCGAGCTGGTGCTGTTCCGGGTGCTCCAGGAGGCGATCATCAACATCAGCAAGCATTCGGAGGCGAAAAACGTCTTCGTGAACCTCTCCTTCGGCGATTCGGGGATCGAGATGGAGATCGAGGACGACGGGGTCGGGTTCGACCTGGAGGACGTGCGCGAGTCGGCGAGGAAGGGAACCTTCAAGGGGCTGGGAATTCTGGGGATGGAGGAGCGGATCGCCCTGCTGGACGGCAAGCTGACCGTCCGTTCGGAGCCGGGCAAGGGGACGACGGTTCAGGCGTCCGTTCCGATCCCGTCCTGATCCGGCACGCCCAGGGGACCGCCGGGAGGGAAGCGGAAATGGGAAAAATCACGATCCTGGTCGCCGACGACCATGCCCTGGTGCGGGAGGGGATCATCGCCCTGCTGAACCGGCACGAGGACATCGAGGTTCTGGCCGAGGCGGCGGACGGAAAGGAGGCGGTCGACAAGGCGGAAACGCTGCGCCCCGACATCATCCTGATGGACATCGCGATGCCGGGGCTGGGGGGGCTCGAGGCGACCCTCGAGATCAAGAAGGCGAACCCCGCGATCAAGATCCTCGTGCTGAGCCAGTACGACGACAAGGAATATGTCAGCCGGCTGCTGAAGGCGAAGGTCTCGGGCTACATCCTGAAGCACGCCGTCGGGACCGACCTGGTGTCGGCGATCCGCGCCGTGGCGAGGGGGGAGTTCTACCTCTACTCGTCCATCGCCTCCTCCCTGGTCGACGACTACCTGACCAAGGGGGAGGATGCGGTCGAGAACCCTTACGACAGGCTGACCGACCGGGAAAAGCAGGTCCTCAAGCTCATCGCGGAGGGGAACACCCACAAGGAGATCGCCTCCCTTCTCAACATCAGCGCCAAGACGGTCGTCGCCCACTACTCGAACGTCCAGGACAAGCTGGGGATCCGGACCCGGGCGGGGATGGTCAAGTTCGCCATCCAGCGGCAGATCATCAAGATCGATTCGTAGGAACCTAGGGGATAAGCAGGGCGTCCCGCTGGAACGCCCGGAAGCCGAGCTCCCCCTCCGCCGTCAGGTAGAGGTAGCGCCACTCGTCCCTCCAGGAGGGGAGCACCGCGAGCGCCTTGCCCTCCGGCTCCCGCGAGAACCGGAGCAGCCGCTCGGCGTGGAAATGGCCCAGGATGACGAAGTCGATCCCCTTCGCGAACATCCGGAGGGCGAATTCCCGGCACTCCGTCTCCGGAAAGGATCCCCGGAACCGCCGGTTCGTCCGCTTGAGCTTTCGCTCGA
>MGPV01000058.1:26378-41995 GCA_001797615.1 Deltaproteobacteria bacterium GWC2_65_14 | reverse complement strand
GGCGAGCCGGTTCTTCGAGATCGACTTCCAGAACCGGTAGGCCAGGTCGGCCCGGTTCACCGTGTCTCCGTGGGAGAGCAGGAGCCTGCGGTCCCCGACGGCGGCCCGCATCTCCCCCTCGGACACCGCGTCGAAGGTGCTTCTCTCGTGCGGCGTTTTCAGATGGAAATCGCGGTTCCCCTCCACATAATATAGACGGAGACCTTCGCGCCGGAGCCTCCGCAGCCGCTCGACGACCGGCTGCTGGAACCGGAAGGTGAGACCGGGAGCCCCGAACCAGAGGTCGAAGATGTCCCCCAGCAGGAAGAGGGCGGCCTTCTCCTGCGTCGCCTTCTCCGCGAGGATCAGGAAGTTCCGGGAGTGGATGTCCTCCTGGTTCAGGTGGGCGTCGGCCAGGAAGACCGCCCGGTCGTGGACGATGGGAAGCCCCGCGTGCATACGCGGAATACGATAGCACAGGAAAACCCGAGGAGGCCGCCGATGTCGCCGCTCTCCGGGGTGCGGGTGCTCGACCTTTCCCTCCAGCTCCCGGGCCCCTTCTGCACGCTGATGATGGCCGATCACGGAGCCGACGTGATCAAGGTGGACGAGCCGGTCCCGCGGGTCCGCAACCCCTTCGCGGGGGAGGAGCCGGGGATGAGCCCGGCCGACCGCTACCTGAACCGGGGGAAGCGGAGCCTGACGCTGGACCTGAAGACGGAGCAGGGGAGGGAGATCTTCCGGACGCTGGCCGCCTGGGCCGACGTCGTGGTGGAGGGGTTCCGCCCCGGGGTGGTGCGCCGTCTCGGCGTCGACTACGAGACCCTGTCCGGGGTCAACCCGCGCCTGGTCTACTGCTCCATCTCCGGGTACGGGCAGACGGGGCCGATGCGGGACGTCGCGGGGCACGACATCAACTACATCTCCTGGGCGGGGATCCTGGGGATGTGCGGGGCGCGGGACGGAGAGCCGGCCGTTCCGCCGGTCCAGATCGGGGACCTCTTCGGGGGGGCGATGATGGCGCTCTCCGGAATCCTGATGGCGCTGCTGTCGCGCCGGTCGACCGGGGCGGGACGCTGGATCGACGTCTCCATGACCGACGGAGCGGCGGCGATCTGGTCGCTCCATTCGGCGGCCTGCCTGGCCGGTATGTCTGCGCCCGAGCGGGGGAATATGATGCTGACGGGGATGTTTCCCTGCTACGGGACCTACCGGTGTGCCGACGGGAAACATATCAGCCTCGGAGCGCTGGAATCGTGGTTCTGGGAGCGGCTCGTCGACGCCCTGGGGCGGGAGGACCTCCGGGAGGGGCAGTATGCCGTCGGGGAGACGGGCGCCCGGGTCCGGAAGGAGCTCGAAGGGGTCTTCGCCTCGAGGACCCGGGACGACTGGATCGGCTTCTTCGAAGGAAGGGATGTCTGCATCTCCCCCGTGCTCGACCTTTCCGAGTCGCTCTCCAGTCCGCTCCTGCGCGCGAGGGGGATGGTCGTCGAGGTGGGCTCTCCCCTCGGGGGAAGCGACCTCCAGCCGGGGCGTCCGCTGAAGTTTCTCGATCCGGAAGGGAAGGAAGCTCCGGATCCCTGCCCGACCTTCCCCCGGAGGGCTCCGCGGCTGGGCGAGCACACCGAGGAGATCCTGCGCGAGATCGGCTTCGACGCGGAACGGATTACACGGCTTCGGGAATCGGGGGTGATCCGGTAGGTCGGAGATCGGGTACAATGGAAGGGAACCCCGGCGAGGAACTACACGGAACGGAGGCCGTCTTGGAACTGCCGTTGCTGGTGGCGCTTCGCGAGGACCACTCGATCGATCCCTCTCTCGACCCCGGGCTGTCCCAGGAGGACCTCCTTTTTCTCTATTCGAGCATGCAGCGGCTTCGGGCGCTCGACGAGAAGGCGATCGCCCTGCAGCGGTCGGGCCGGATCGGCTTCTACACTCCCTCCTTCGGGCAGGAGGCGGCCGAGATCGGCGCCGGGTTCGCCCTCCGGGAGGGGGACTGGATCTTTCCCTCCTACCGGGACCATGGGATGGCGCTGATGCGAGGGTATCCTCTCGAAGCGCTCGTCGGCCAGCTGTTCGGGAACCGGTCGGACGCGACGCGAGGCCGGCAGATGCCGAATCACTGGTGCGACCGCTCGGTACGGGTCGTGTCGGTCTCTAGCCCCGTGGCAACCCAGCTTCCGCAGGCGGTGGGGGCCGCCTATGCCGTGAAGCTGCGCGGGGAGAAGGCGGCGGTCATCGTCGGCTTCGGGGACGGCGGCAGCTCCACGGAGGCCTTCCACGCCGCGATGAACTTCGCCGGGGTCTACGGGGCCCCGGTTGTCTTTTTCTGCTGCAACAACCAGTATGCGATCTCCGTTCCGTTCTCGAAACAGACCGCCTCCAGCTCCGTCGCGGTGAAAGCGGTCGCCTACGGGTTTCCGGGGGTACGGGTGGACGGGAACGACCTCCTGGCAGTCCACCACGTGGTCCGGGAGGCGCTGGAGAAGGCCCGCGCGGGGGGAGGGCCGACGCTGGTCGAGGCGGTCACCTACCGGATGGGGCCGCACTCCACCTCCGATGATCCGACCCGCTACCGGACCGAGGAGGAAGTGGCGAGCTGGGCGAAGCGGGACCCGATCCTGCGATTCGCCCGGCATCTGATGGCACGGGGGATCCTCGACGAGGCGGAAGCGGACCGGATCGCGGCAGAGGCCCGGGAGGAGATCAACCGGGTGGTCAAGGAGTGCGAGGGCGCTCCGCCCGTCCCGCCGGAATCGATGGTCGAGGATGTCTACGCGGAACTTCCCTGGCACCTGGCGGAGCAGCGCAAGCTCCTGGCCGGGAAGGGGGATTGAGCCGATGGCGGTGATGACCCTCGTCCAGGCGGTCCGGGACGCGCTTGCGTTCGAGATGGAGCGCAATCCCGCACTCGTCCTGCTCGGGGAGGATATCGGGCAAAACGGCGGGGTCTTCCGCGCCACGGAAGGGCTGTGGGAGCGCTTCGGGCCGGAGCGGGTGCTCGACACCCCCCTCGCGGAGTCGGGGATCGTCGGGATGGCGATCGGGATGGCGCTGGCCGGGCTCCGCCCGGTGGCCGAGATCGAGTTCGCCGACTTCATCTATCCCGCCTTCGACCAGATCGTCTCCGAGATGTCCAAGTTGCGGTACCGGTCGGCCGGTCAGTTCCCCGCACCGGTCGTGCTGCGCGCCCCCTCCGGCGGCGGGATCAAGGGAGGGATTTACCACTCCCAGAGCCCGGAGGCCTACTTCGTCCACACCGCGGGGCTCGTGGTGGTCATCCCCTCCACCCCGGCGGATGCCCGGGGACTTCTTCTCTCCGCGATGCGGTCTCCCGACCCGGTGATCTTCTTCGAGCCGAAGGCGCTCTACCGGACGGTGAAGGGGGAGGTTCCGGAGGGGGACCACCCCGTGCCGCTGGGAACGGCCCGGATCGTCCGGGAGGGGAAGGACCTCTCCCTGCTGACCTACGGCGCCATGGTCCCGGTGGCTTCGCTGGCGGCCGCGGAGGCGGAAGCCGAAGGGATCGGGGTCGAGGTGATCGACATGCGGACCCTCTGGCCGCTGGATATCGAGGCGGTCACCGGGTCCGTCGCAAAGACGGGACGGGCGGTCGTCCTGCACGAGGCGCCGAAAAGCTGCGGGTTCGGGGCGGAGCTGGCAGCGCTGATCCAGGAGAAGGTTTTCCTGCACCTGAAAGCCCCCGTCGCCCGTGTCGCCGGGTTCGACACGCCGTTCCCGTACGCCCTGGAGAAGCTCTACCTGCCGGATCCCGGCCTTGTGCTCGATTCGATCCGGTTTACGGTGAATTTCTGAGGACCGCGATGGAGGGGAACGAGACGCGCGAACGAGAGGGAAAGGGGGTGAGGAACAGGGAAGGCGTGGGGCTCGTTCGAGTGGAGCAACCAACCCGGGCTGGAAGGAGGAAGTGATGAAAAAGAAGGGCTTGAACCGCAGGGAGTTTCTCAAGCTGACCGGTGCGACCGGCACATTGATCGCGGCGGGGTCCCTGGGAGGGATGACGGTTCCCAGGGGGGTGTGGGCCGCAACGCCCGCGATCAAGGGGCCCATCAAGATCGGCTACCAGGCGATCACCTCGGGAACACTGGCCGGGTACGGCGAGTTCCACAAGTACGGCGTGGACATGGCGGTCGAGGAGATCAACGCGGCCGGCGGGATCGCCGGGCAGAAGGTGGAGGTGGAGTTCCGGGATTCCACGACGAAAGGGGACACGGCGATCGAGAACTGCCGCTATTTCGTGGACAGCTGGGGGGCCGATTTCCTGGCCGGGATCGATTCCTCGGGGCAGGCCCTGGCCATCGCGCCGGTGATCGAACGGCTGGATCGCGTCATCATCATCACGCACGCCGCCACCGAAAAGCTCACCGAGGAGATGGTGTTCAAGAAGGGAATCCGGCAGATCTTCCGGATTTCCACCCCCACGTATCAGGACGGGCATGCCGCGGCGTTCCTGGCCAAGGATCTTACCGCCGTGAAATGGTCCACCGTGAGCCCCAAGTACGAATACGGGTTCACCTGCTGGAAGATGTTCCAGGACACGCTCGGCAAGCTCAAGCCCGGCGTCTCCTTCGTCGCCGAGTCGTTCGCTCCGTTCGGCACCACGGACTTCCGCTCGCACATCAACACGATCCTGGACGCAAACCCCGACGGGCTGTATTCCACGGAGTGGGCGGGCGAGCTCATCACCTTCGTCAAGCAGGCGAAGGAGGCCGGCCTGTTCGAGAAGATCAAGCACGTCATGTTCCCGGTCGGCGCCGCGATGGACGTCCTGGAGGGGCTGGGGAAGGAGATGCCCGACAACATCTGGATCTCCGGTCGGTACTTCTTCCTGTATCCGAACAACAAGACGAACAACGAGTGGGTGGCCAGGTTCCGGAAGCGCTGGAACCATTACCCTGCGTATGTCTCTGAGACCGGGTACTCCTCCATCTACGCGTTCAAGGCGGCGGTGGAGAAGGCGGGCTCCAAGGAAACGAAGGCGGTCATCCAGGCCCTGGAGGGGATGGAGATGGATTCTCCCGCCGGGCGCCGGGTGTTCCGGAAGGAGGACCACCAGGCGATATACGACGTTCCGTGGGGCAAGACCATAACCGATCCCAAGTACCCCTTCAAGGTGATGGGGGAGCAGAAAGTGATCCCGGCCAAGGAATTCTTCAATCGGCCCCCGTTCGAAGGGGCGGGGACAAGCCCTCCCTTCTGAACGAAGGGGCAGGAATCCGGCGGCGCGGGATGCCGCGCCGCCGGATGCACATCATCTCTTTATCGGTCGGGAGAGACAACTGGTGCAATCCGTCGTTCACGTATGCCTGGCGGGACTTTCGGCGGGGATGTTCATCTGGCTCGTGGCCAGCGGCCTGACGCTGATCTTCGGTGTTCTGGGGGTCTTGAACTTCGCCCACGGCAGCTTCTACATGCTGGGGGCCTACTTCTGCTTCACGGTGCTGCGGCACCTCGGGGAGAATTTCTGGATCGGTCTCCTCCTCGGCCCACTGTTTGTCTGCGCGACGGGGCTTGTCGTCGAACGGTTCTTCCTTCGGAGGGTCTACCCCCTTGCGCTTCCCTACCAGCTCCTGCTCACGTTCGCCTTCGTGCTCATCTTCGACAACCTCGTCAAGATCGCCTGGGGAGGGGGCTCCCTGTCGCCCCCCAGCATGGACCTCTTCGGGGGGTCCATCCCGATCGCGGGAAGGAAGTTCCCCGTCTACAACCTGTTCATCATCGCCGTGGGGCCGCTGGTGGCCATCGGGCTGTGGCTGATGCTCGAGAGGACCTGGTGGGGGAGGATCATCCGCGCGGCCTCCTCCGACAGGGAGATGGCGTCCGCGCTTGGGGTACGGGTCCCCGCCCTGTTCACGGGGGTCTTCGTCTTCGGAAGCTGGCTCGGAGCGGTAGGCGGAGGACTGGCCGTCCCGTACGTGGGGCTCCTGACGCCGGGGATGGGAGATACGATCATCATCGAGGCGTTCATCGTCGCCGTCATCGGGGGGTTGGGGAGCTTGAAAGGTGCGTTCTCGGCCGCGCTGATCATCGGAGTGCTCTCCGCGTTCGGGACGCGGTACTTTCCGGCCTTCGACATGTTCCTGATCTTCATCCTGATGGCCGCGGTCCTTTTGTGGCGGCCGCAGGGGCTCTTCGGCGAGGCCCGGTGAACCGATGAAGAACAAACCCCTGTCCGCAGCGCTCGTCCTGGTTTCCCTCGCGGTGCTGGTCGCGATCCCGTTCGTGGCGGGCCGGTTCACCGTGTATCTCGCCATGCGCGTCATGCTCCTCGGGATCTTCGCGGTGGGATACAACCTGCTGCTGGGACAGACGGGGCTGCTCGCCTTCGGCCACGGGGCGTTCTACGCGGCCGGGGCCTACGGCATGGGGTTTTTCTGGCTTCATCTGTCCCCCCATCCCCTCCTGGGAATCGCGGCGGGCATCCTGGCCGCCGCTTTTCTCGCGCTTCTCATCGGGTTCTTCTGCGTCCGGCACACGGAGATCTACTTCGCCATGCTCACGCTCGCCTTCGGGATGATGGTCTTTTCGCTCATCTGGAACGCGCGCGAGATCACCGGCGGGGACGACGGCCTGGTGGGGATCATGCGGGACCCGATCACCTTCTTCGGCCCGTGGAAGATCCCGATCGGGAAGGACATCCAGTACTATTATCTCGTCCTCTTCTTCTTCGTCCTTTCCGTGTGGGTTGTCCACCGGATCCGGAGCTCCCCCTTCGGGCTCGTGCTCGCCGGGATCCGGGAAAACGCACGGAGGACGGAATTCGCCGGCCTTTCCGTGAAGAGGTACCGTCTGGCAGTCTTCGTGCTGAGCGCCGCCTTCGCCGGACTGGCCGGATCCCTCGAGGCGATGCTGGAGAGCAACGCCCGGCCGTTCATGGCTCACTGGACCCACTCGGCCAATCCCATTCTGGTGAGTCTCCTGGGCGGTCTCCACTCGCTCAGCGGACCCATCGTGGGGAGCCTGATCTTCGTGGCGATGAGGGAGATCGTCCAGAGATTCACCGAGAACTGGATGCTCTGGTTCGGGATCGTACTCCTGATCATCATTCTGGGGTTCCGCGGCGGCGTTGTCGGCGTGGTGCAGCATCTCGTGCGGCGGCCGCAGGCGGCAGGGGGAGAATAGGGATGGGGAAGGAGCTTCTCACGACACAGAAACTCTCCAACCATTTCGGGAGAATCTGCACGGCCGACAACCTCGACCTTACGATCGAGGAGGGGGTGCTCACCTCCATCATCGGACCGAACGGGGCGGGAAAGTCCACCCTGATAAACCTGCTCACCGGGTATCTTCCCGTCCAGACCGGAAGGATCTTCTTCCAAGGGATGGAGATCACCCGTCTTCCCGTCCACACGAGGGTCCGCCGGGGGATCTGCCGCTCGTTCCAGATCGTGAACGTGTTTCCCCAGCTGACGGTGTTTCAGAACGTCATGATCCCGATCCTGGCGGTCACCGGGCGGTCGTGGAGACCCTTTGCGAACATTTCTTCGGAGAAGGATGCACACGGCGAGGCGGAGGCGATCCTATCGAGGGTCGGGCTTTCCGCGGAGCGCGAGACTCTGGCCAGCGCCCTCTCGCACGGGGACCAGCGGCTCCTCGAGGTGGGTGTGGCCCTGGCTGCCCGGCCGACCCTGCTGTTCCTGGACGAACCGACCGCGGGGATGAATCCCGTAGAGCGTTCGCGACTTCTGGAGGACATCCGGCGGCTGGCCCGCGAGGGGCGAACCACCTTCGTGGTCGTCGAGCACGACATGGACGTCGTCTTTGCCTTGTCCGAGCGGATCATCGTGCTGCACCGCGGAGTGATCATCGGGGACGGCACCCCTGAGGAGATCCAGAACGACAAGACGGTGAAAGAGGTGTACCTCGGGGACGAAGTCATCGACACCATCCGGTACGAAGAGGGGGACGACGCGGGATGATCCTCGAAGTTTCCCACATCGACACCTATTACGGCAGCAGCCACATCCTCCAGGAGGTCTCCCTGTCCGTAAAGGAAGGGGAGGTCGTCGCCCTCCTCGGGCGGAACGGAGTGGGAAAGACGACGACCCTGCGCTCGATCATCGGTCTGTCGCCGCCGTCCCGGGGGTCGATCCGGTTTTTGGGCAAGGAGATCTGCGGTCCCCCCCCGTACGAGATCGCGCGCATGGGAGTCGCCTACGTCCCTGACGACTACCGGATCTTTCCCGACCTGACCGCGGAGGAAAATCTGGAGATCGCCCGGCGTCTTTCCCCCCGGAAGGGGCACTGGAACCGGACCCGGATCGTCGAGCTCTTCCCGGCGCTCGGGGATCGGTTGGGGTCGAAGGGGATCAACCTTTCCGGTGGCGAGAAGAAGATGCTGGCCGTCGGCCGCGCCCTCATGGCGAACCCTTCCCTCATTTTGCTTGACGAGCCGTCGGAGGGGCTGGCTCCCCTGGTTGTGGCCAACCTGGTCGAGGTGCTGGGGAAGATCCGCGGGCACGGGGTCACCATCCTCCTGGCGGACCAGAACCTCAAGTTCTGCAGGAAGGTGTGCAACCGCGGGTACATCCTCGAGAAGGGGACCGTCCGGCACGAGGGGGAGATGGAAGCGATCTGGAACAACGAGGAGATCATCCGGAAGTACCTGGTCGTCTGAGGGGGGAGGAAGGGACGACACCTTCCCGGGGAGGCGACAGGAGTTGGCGTGGGGAAAGGAGCAGGAGATGGACCGGGGCTGGTTCGACATCCAGGGGAAGGTCGCCGTGGTGACCGGCGCTTCGAAAGGGCTGGGCCGGGCGATGGCGGTGGGGTTGGCCAAGGCGGGCGCCTCTCTGGCCCTGTGCGGACGAAACATGAAGGACCTGGAGGAGAGCGGGAAAGCGATCGCGCCGTTCGGGGGCAAAGCCCGTTCGTACCGCATGGATGTCGTGGATCGCGCTTCCATCCGGAACGCGGTCGAGGCGATCCGGATGGATTTCGGGCGGATCGACATCCTGGTCAACAACGCCGGTGTGAACATCCGAAAACCGGTCACCGAACTGGCCGAAGAGGAGTGGGACCTCGTCCTGGACACGAACCTGAAGGGGTATTTCCTGGTCGCGCAGGCGGTCGTTCCGGAGATGATCGAGAGGCGCTGCGGCAAGATCATCAACATCGCCTCGATCATGGGAGCCGTCGCGCTGGACAATCTGGTGGCCTACGCCTCCAGCAAGGGCGGGGTCGTCCAGATGACCAAGGTCATGGCGATCGAATGGGCGAAGCACAACGTCAACGTCAACGCGATCGGTCCGACCTATTTCGAGACCCCCCTCGTCGCGGCCCTTCGGAATGACCCGGACCGGGTCCGGTTCATCAACGAGAGAACTCCCATGGGGCGGTGGGGGCAGCCGGAGGAACTCGAGGGGACGGTGATCTTTCTGGCGTCGCGGGCCTCGGACTTCATCACGGGTCAGACGATCTACGTGGACGGCGGGTGGACGATCTGGTGATTCGGAGGTAAGCCGAATGGAAGCGATGGAAGCCATTCTCTCGCGGAGGAGCATCCGCCGCTACACGGGAGATCCGGTCCCGGAACCGGTGATCGAGGAAATTCTGGCCGCCGCCATGAGCGCACCCTCCTCGAAGAACCAGCAGACCTGGCATTTCGTGGTCATCACCGACCGGGCCATCCTGCGGGAGGTTCCGTCGTTCCACCCGTACGCAAAGATGGTTCCGGACGCACCCGTGGCGATTTTGGTCTGCGCGGATCTCCAGCGGGACGAACACGGGTTCTGGGTGCAGGACTGTTCCGCCGCGACGCAGAACATTCTGCTTGCCGCCCACGCGAAGGGACTGGGGGCCGTGTGGCTCGGGGTCCATCCCCTGGAGGAGCGGGTGCTCGGGTTCCGCCGGCTGCTGGGGCTTCCGGAGCATATCGTTCCCCTCTCCCTGGTCCCGATCGGGTTCCCCGCCGTGAAGAAACCCCGGGAAGACCGGTTCGACCGGACGAGAATCCGCAAGAATCGATGGCAGGAAGGCGGGCCATGAGGACGACGGACCGTCCTTCTCCCCTTCCGTTCCGGACGATCGCGGAGATCGTCCATTTCCACGGACGGGAACGGGCGGACAAGAAGGCCCTTTGCTTTCCCCCGGCCGGGGAGATGACCTACGCGGAACTGGATGAAAACTCCCGCCGGTTTTGCGCGTTCCTGAAGTCGCGCGGTCTCTCGAACGGCGACCGCATTGCGATCCTGCTCCCGAACGTGCCGGAATTCGTGGTTTCGTATTTCGGGGCGATCGCGGGTGGGCACGTGGCGGTGCCGGTGAACTACCGGCTCTCCCCCCCGGAGATCGGCTACATCCTGGCGGACTGCGGCGCCTCGACGGTGGTCACGACCCGGGAGCAGTTCGACAAGGTATCGGGACTCGGGGAGTCCCGGGGGGTCGCCACCTGGGTGCTGACCGACGATGAAGCGAAGGATGCGGTCCCGTTCCGGAGCACGCTGGACCGGGAGGCGCTTCCGGCGATGGCCACCTCCTCCACCGAAGATGTGGCAGTCCTCCTGTACACGTCGGGAACGACCGGCTTCCCCAAGGGGGCGATGATCTCCCACCGGAACACCCTCTTCAACGTAGAGTCCTGCCGCGCCGCGCTGGACTACCGCGAGGAGGACATCGGGCTGATCACCCTTCCCCTGTTCCACGTCACCGGGCTCGATTCCCAGCTCGTGGCGCTGTTGGCCTGCGGGGCAACGGTGGTGCTGCAGCGGGAATACAACACCCGGGATATGCTTTCCCTGGTCTCCCGACTCCGGATCACCGCGCTCTTCCTCGTGCCTGCCATCTACAAGCTGATCACCCTGCGGGACGATCTGAACGAGTTCGATCTTTCCTCGGTCCGGATCGCCGCGTACGGCGGCGCCCCCATGGATCCGGAAACCATCCGGGCGATCCGGGGGATCCTTCCCGCGGCACTGCACAATTGCTACGGGCTCACGGAATGCTCCTCCCTGGCCACGGTGCTTCCGGCGGATCGTGCGTTGGATCGGGCGGATTCGGTCGGATTCCCGGTGCCCGGCACGAGAGCGCAGGTGCGGGGTCCGTCCGGTGATGCGCTGCCTCCCGGGGAACCCGGAGAACTCTACCTGTCGGGTCCGCACATCGTACAGGGCTACTACGGCTTGCCGGACAAGACCCGGGAGGCGATCCGGGACGGCTGGCTCCGGACGGGGGACATCGCCCGGATGGACGGGGAAGGGCTGGTCACCATCCTGGATCGGGTCAAGGACATGATCAACCGGGGCGGGGAGAAGGTCTACGGACTCGAGGTGGAGAACGTGATCTACGCCTTCCCCGGCGTTGCCGAGGCGGCGGTTCTGGGGATTCCCCACCCGATTTTCGGAGAGGTTCCGGCCGCTTCCGTGGTCCCGATGCCGGGCGCGGTCCTGGACCCGGAGGCGGTCCGGGAGTATTGCCGCACCCGCCTGGCCGATTTCAAGGTGCCAGTGGAAATCCGGATCGAACCGTCCCTTCCGAGGAACCCCGGGGGGAAAGTGATGAAGCAGGAACTGAAGCGCCGGTGGAACACCGGCATGAAGGAGGAGCATCGATGAAGAATGGGGCCGAATACATTGAGACACTGAGGAGCATGAAGCCCAGGGTCTATTACCAGGGAGAGAAGCTTGCGGACCCGTACGGGCACCCGGCGATCCTTCCCCACCTCCGTACGGCGGCGGTTACCTACGATCTCGCCGGGGACCCGAAGCATGCAGACCTCATGACGGTTGTATCCCCCTTGACGGGCGAGCGGATTTCCCGGTTCACCCACCTGTTCTGGAGTCCGGAGGATCTGATCCGGAAGATCGAGATGCTGCGCCTCATCGGCCAGGAGACCGGGACCTGCTTTCAGCGCTGCGTGGGTCTGGACGGGATCAACGCGCTCTGGTCCGTCACCTATGAGGTCGACCAGGCGAAGGGGACCGACTACCACGTGCGGTTCCGAAACTACCTGGAGCGGCTCCAGAGGGAGGACCTGATGGCCGCTGGTGCCATGACCGACGTGAAGGGAGACCGGTCCCTTCCTCCGTGGCAGCAGCCCGACCCCGACATGTACGTCCACGTGGTCGATCGGCGTCCCGACGGGATCGTCATCCGGGGGGCGAAGACCCACATCACCGGGGCGGTCAACTCCCACGAGGTGCTGGTGATGCCCACCCTCGGTCTCCCGCCGGAGGGGGCGGACTACGCGGTGGCCTGCGCGGTCCCCCTCGATACCCCGGGCCTGACCCTCGTCTTCGGGCGGCAGACGAACGATGGGCGGAAAGAGGAAGAAGGAATGTTCGACTGCGGAACCTCCTTCGGGGTGGTCGGCGGCGAGAGCACCCTGATCTTCGAGGATGTGTTCGTCCCCCGGGAGAGGGTATTTCTGGACGGGGAGGGGGAATTCGCGGGGCTGCTCGTGGATCGGTTCGCCTCCTGGCACCGAGCCAACTACGGCGGGTGCAAGGCGGGCAACGCGGATATCCTCCTCGGCGCCACGGCTCTGCTCGCCGAGGTGCACGGGACGATCAA
The DNA here is from genome assembly GCA_001797615.1 of Deltaproteobacteria bacterium GWC2_65_14. NCBI lineage: Bacteria > Deltaproteobacteria > Deltaproteobacteria bacterium GWC2_65_14. The sequence goes on along the minus strand of MGPV01000058.1, from coordinate 29,485 downwards.
GAACTCCATCGTCCGGGACAAGCTCACCGAGATCATTCATCTCGTGGAAACGAACTATGCCGGGGCAATCGGCGCGTCCGCGCTTGCCACGAAGCTTCCCGCGGGGAACTGGCTGGTCGACCCGCTCCTGGCGAACACCGTCAAGCAGAACGTGACCCGGTTCGTCTACCAGATTGGCCGGCTGGCCCACGACATCGGAGGCGGGCTCCTCTCCACGCTGCCCGCGGACCGGGATTTCCGCAACGAGGAGATCGGGGGGCTGCTGGAGAAGTATTTCAAGGGGAGGGAGGGATTTCCCACGGAGGACAAAAGAAAGCTCTGCCGTTATATTGAGAGCATGACCTCGGTGGCCACGTTGGTCGAGGCGCTGCACGGGGCGGGGTCGCCGCAGGCGCAGCGAATCGTCATGTTCCGGCAAGCCAATATCCCGCAGAAGGCCGGAATGGCCAGGAAGGTGATCGGCATCGGAAAGGAGTAACGGCGCTGGGCCCGGAACAAATGGCAGCGGCCGGCACAAACCCGCGTCGCCGGAGAGTCTGTGACGTGCCGCCGGCCCGGCGGATCGGATTCGCGAGAAGGAGAAAACAGCCATGAAATCCACGAAAGAACACCGGTTGTTCGTCGGAGGGAAATGGGTGAAGGACAAGGAGACGATGCCGGTCCTCGACAAGTACACCGGCGAGACGATCGGCGTCGTCCCGGTCGCGTCGAAGGGGACCGTGGAGAAGGCGATCGCGGCGGCGCACGCCGCCTTCCCGGAGTATTCGCGGATGCCGGCCCACAAACGGTTCCGGATCCTGGAGAAGGCGTCTCAGCTTTTGGCGAAGCACCAGGAGGAGATCGCGGCGACGATCTGCCGCGAGGCGGGGAAAGCCTGGAAATACTCGATCGGCGAGGTGGCGCGGGCCGTGGAGACCTTCCAGTTCTCCGCGGAAGAGGCCAAGAGGATCCACGGGGAGACGGTCCCGATGGATGCCAGCTCCGCGGGCGAGGGGCGCGTGGGCTTCTACCTGCGCACCCCGGTCGGGGTGGTGGCCGCCATCACGCCGTTCAACTTCCCCCTGAACCTGGTGGCGCACAAGGTCGGCCCGGCGCTGGCGGCGGGATGCACCCTCGTCCTCAAGCCGGCCTCCACCACGCCGCTCACCGCGATCCGGCTCGGGGAGATCCTCGAGGAGGCGGGGATACCGCCCGGGGTGTTCAACGTCGTGGTCGGGTCGGGAGGCACGGTGGGGGAGTGGCTCACCGTCGATCCGCGGATCGCGAAGATCTCCTTCACCGGGAGCCCTCCGGTCGGCGAGGCGATACTCCGGAAGGCGGGGCTGAAGAAAGTGACGATGGAGCTGGGGAACAACTCCGGGACGATCCTCGAGCCCGACACCGACCTGGACGCGGCGATCCCACGGTGCGCGGTGAGCGCCTTCGCCAATTCCGGCCAGGTCTGCATCTCCCTCCAGCGTCTCTACGTCCACAAGGCGATCGCGAAGGAGTTCACGAAGCGGTTCGTCGAGTTCACCTCGAAGCTCAAGGTCGGCAACCCGCTGGAGAAGGACTGCGAGGTCGGCCCGATGATCGACGAGGCGGAGGCCAAACGGGCGGAGAGCTGGATCCGGGAGGCGGTCGGGGAGGGGGCGAGGCTTCTGGTCGGGGGGAAGCGGGAGGGGAGGGTCCTCTATCCGACGGTCCTCGCGAAGGTCCGCCCGGAGATGAAGGTGATGTGCCTGGAGGCCTTCGCCCCGCTCGTCTCGATCTACGAATACGAGAGGTTCGAGGATGCCGTGGCGATGGTCGAGGATTCCCCGTTCGGCCTGCAGGCGGGGGTCTACACAAACGACATCCGGAAGGCCTTCTACGCCGTCGACCGGATCAACGCCGGCGGCGTGATGATCAACGACACCTCGATCTTCCGGGTCGACCACATGCCCTACGGGGGGAACAAGATGAGCGGCCTCGGGCGGGAGGGGGTCCGGTTCGCCGTCGAGGAGATGACGAACATCAAGATGGTGGTGTTCCGGCTGTAAGGAGACCCGATGGAGTTCGAACTGCGGCTTCCCGACGTCGGGGAAGGGATCGCCGAGGGGGAGATCGTCCGCTGGCTGGTTTCCGAGGGGGACCGGGTCGCGGAGGACGACCTCCTGGTCGAGGTGCTGACCGACAAGGCGAACGTCGAGATCCCCTCCCCTGTTTCGGGGACGGTTTCCCGGATCGTCGCGCAGCCCGGGCAGGTCGTGAAGGTGGGGGAGGTGATGGCGGTGCTCGAGGTCGTCGCCCCGTCGAAGACCCCGGCGGCTCCCCCGGACCGGGGAGAGGCGCTGGCGGTCCCGGCCGTGCGGAAGCTGGCCAGGGACCTGGGCGTGGAGCTTTCCTCGGTGAGGGGGACCGGCCAAGGCGGGCGGGTCACGGAGCGGGATGTCCGCGCGGCCGCGGGGCGGGGCCCCGGCCGTCCCGGGAAGCCGGCGCCCGAAACGGCCCCCGGGACGCCCCGGCCGGACGAGGAGCGGATCCCCTTCCGGGGGAAACGACGGATGGCCGCCCGGAAGATGTCGCTCTCGAAGTCGACGATCCCCCACGCCCTCCTGGTCGACGAGGCCGACGTGACGAGCCTGCTGGGGATGCGGGAGGCGCTCCGCGGGATCGGCGAAACAGAGGGGGTCAGGATCACCGTCCTCCCGCTGATCCTCAAGGCGGTGGCGGCCGCCCTGGAGCGCCACCCGGCGATGAACGCCACCCTCGACGAGGAGCGGGGGGAGATCGTGCGCTACCGGCGGTACGACATCGGGATCGCGGTGGACGCCGAGGACGGGCTGGTCGTTCCGGTCCTCCGCAACGCCCGGGGAAAATCGGTCGTCGAGCTGGCCCGCGAGATGGAGCGGCTTGCGGAAGGGGCCCGGAGCGGGAAACTCGGGGCGGCGGATTTTTCCGGAAGCACCTTCACGGTGACGAGCATCGGATCGATCGGGGGGCTGTTCAGCTACCCGGTGATCAACCCCCCGGAGGCGGCGATCCTGGGGATCCACAGGATCGTGCGGCGGCCGGTCGTCCGCGAGGGGGGGATCGTGGCCAGGGACATGATGTACCTGAGTCTCTCCTTCGACCACCGGTTGATC
>MGPV01000058.1:17694-26365 GCA_001797615.1 Deltaproteobacteria bacterium GWC2_65_14 | reverse complement strand
TCGAAGCGATGACGATCGACGAAAAGGGGCGGCGATGAGGCGATGCGACCTGTTGGTGATCGGAGCGGGACCCGGCGGCTACGTGGCGGCGATCCGGGCGGCGCAGCTGGGGCTTTCCGTGGCGGTCGTGGAGCGGGACCGGCCCGGAGGGGTCTGCGTGAACTGGGGCTGCATCCCGTCCAAGGCGATTTTAAAGACCGCCGACCTCTACCGGGAGATGCAGAACGCCGCGGCCCACGGGATCCGGTGCCAGGGGCTCTCGGTCGACTATGCGGCGGTGATCGGGCGAAGCCGCAAGGTGGCGGAGCGGATGTCGCGGGGGGTCGAGTTCCTGTTCAAGAAAAACCGGATCGAGCTGATCCCCGGCGACGCGGTCGTCGCATCTCCGTCGTCGGTCCGGGTGGGGAGCGAGGAGATCGGCGCGAAGGCGATCCTGGTCGCCGTGGGAACGGCGGTGCGGGGGCTGCCGGGGATCGAGCCGGACGGCAAGCGGGTGCTCACCAGCGACGACGCCCTCGCCCTCACGGATCTGCCGGCCTCGGTGGTCGTCCTGGGCGGCGGGGCGGTCGGGGTCGAGTTCGCCTACATCTTCCGGGCCTTCGGCGCCGAGGTGACGGTCGTCGAGATGGAGGACCAGCTTCTCCCGCGCACCGACCGGGAGGTGGCGAAGGAGCTGGAGAAATCGTTTACAAAACAAGGGATCCGGGTGCTGACCTCCGCCCCCGCGAGGAAACTGGACGCGGCTTCCGGCACTCTAACGGTGGGCGCTCCCGGGAAGGAGGAGACCCTTTCCGCCGACCGCTTCCTGGTCGCCGTGGGACGGGAGCCGCTGACCGCGGGGCTCGGGCTCGAGGCCTGCGGGGTGAAGCTGGAGAAGGGGTACATCGTCGTGGACGAGCGGTTCCGCACCGGATGCCCGACGATCTTCGCCATCGGCGACGTGATCGGCGGGATGCTGCTGGCGCACGAGGCCTCCGCGGAAGGGGTCGCGGCGGCCGAGATCATCGCCGGGAAGGAGGCGAGCAGGCCGGACCGCGACCGGATCCCGGCCTGCATCTTCTGTCAGCCCGAGGTCGCCACGGTGGGGCTCTCCGAGGAGGAGGCGCGGCGGCGGGGGATCGCGGTGAAGACGGCGAAGTTCCCCTTCACGGCGCTGGGGCGCGCGGTCGCCTCGGGGCACACGGAAGGGTTCGTGAAGATGATCGCGGAGGAGCGGTACGGGGAGGTGATCGGCTGCCACATCATCGGGCACGGAGCATCGGACCTGATCGCGGAGGTTGCGCTCGCGCGGACGCTCGAGGCGACCTTCCACGAGATCGGGAAGACCGTGCACGCCCACCCGACCCTGCCGGAGGCGGTCCGCGAGGCGGCGCTCATGCTGGCGGGGGAGGCGATCGACATCTGACGGCGGACGGAGGGAGGAATGACCGAGCAGAAGGAGCGGGAACTCTACTTTTGGCTGCGGCTCGTCCGGGAGTTCGAGGACCGGATCTCCGCGCTGGACAAGCAGGGGAAGATCCAGGGCGGGGTCTACTCCGGGAAGGGGCAGGAGGCGGTGACGGTGGGGGTCTGCCACGACCTGCGCCCCGACGACTGGATCTTCCCGCTGCACCGTGACCTGGGCGCCTTCCTCGTGAAGGGGGCCGACCCGAACCGGCTGATGGCGCAGATCTTCGGCCGCCGGGACGGCTTCTCCAAGGGGAAGGATTCCTTCCTGCACGGCGGCGACTTCTCGCGCTGCATCTTCGGGGCGACCTCGATGCTCGGCTCCACCCTCCCCGTGGCGGTCGGGACCGCCTACAAGTTCAGGATCCGGAAGGAGGACCGGGTGGCGGTCGCCTTCTTCGGCGAGGGGGCGAGCAGCCGGGGGGACGTCCACGAGGCGATGAACTTCGCCGGGATCCACAAGCTCCCCGTGCTCTTCCTCTGCGAGAACAACTTCTACGCCTACTCCACCCCGAACGAGCTCCAGTTCGCCGTCGAGGATGTCGCCGACCGGGCGGAAGGGTACGGCTTCAAGGGGGAGGTCTGCTCCGGGAACGATCTCCACGCGGTGATGAAGGCGGCCAGGAAGGCGATCGAGCGGGCGCGCGCCGGCGAGGGTCCCACCTTCCTGGAGTGCAAGACCTACCGGTACCACGGGCACTCGGAGCATGACCGTGCCACCTACCGGGACCAGGAGGAACTGATCGCCTGGGAGAGCCGGGACCCGATCGAGCGGTGGGAGGTCTACCTCCAGAAGCGGAAGTACGACATCGACGCCATCCGGGCGGAGGTGTCGCAGCGGGTGAAGAAGATCGTCGACGACGCGGTGGCGTTCGCCGAGGCCAGTCCCCTGCCGGAAGGGCCCGAGGCGATGGAGGATCTCTACGCCACTCCCATTCCGGAGGTGTAGGCGATGGCGGCCACCTATATCCAGGCGATCAACCAGGCGATGCACGAGGAGATGGAGCGGGACGAAAACGTCCTGCTCCTCGGGGAGGACGTGGGGATCCTCGGCGGCGCCTTCAAGGCGACCGAGGGGCTTCATGCGAAGTTCGGATCGGATCGGGTGGTGGACACCCCCATCGCCGAGGCGCTGATCGTCGGCGCGGGGGTGGGGCTGGCGATCCAGGGGATGCGCCCGATCCTCGAGATGCAGTTCATCGACTTCATCTCCTGCGCCTTCGACCAGATCGTGAACACGGCGGCGACGCTCCGGTACCGTCACGGGGGGCAGACCGCCTGCCCGATCGTGATCCGCGGACCCTGCGGGGGAGGGGTCCACGGGGGACTCTACCACTCGCAGAACCCGGAGGCCTGGTTCTTCCACGTGCCGGGGCTGAAGGTCGTGGCCCCCGCCACCGCCTACGACGCGAAGGGGCTGCTGAAGGCCGCCATCCGGGACGACGACCCGGTGATCTATCTCGAGCACAAGTTCCTCTACCGGCGGATCAAGGAGGATCTTCCGGAGGAGGAGTACCTGGTTCCGATCGGGAAGGCGGCGCTGCGCAAGGAGGGGACCGACCTGACGGTGATCACCTACGGTTCCCCGATGCACGCGGTGATGAAGGCGGCGAGGGACATGGCCTCGGAGGTCGACATCGAGGTGATCGACCTTAGGACCCTGCTCCCGCTCGACTGGAAGACGATCCGGGCCTCGGTCGCCAAGACCGGGAAGGCGCTGATCGTGCACGAGGCGCGGAAGACCGGCGGGATCGGTGGGGAGATCGCCGCGCGGATCGCCGAGGAGCTGTTCGAGTCGCTGGACGGGCCGGTGATCCGGCTGGCCGCGAAGGACACCCACAACGCCTTCGCCGCCCCGATGGAGGACTACATCCTCCCGAACCAGGAGAAGGTGACGGAGGCGATCCGCAAGCTTGCGGCGTACTGAGGCTGGGCGGGGACACTCCTCCAACCGTACCACCGACAACCTCGAGGAATGTCCCCGGTGGGGCGAGAGAGTCTCACGGAAGGGAGAAAGGAAGATGCGGATAGATGTCGTGATGCCCCAGCTCGGGGAGAGCGTGGTCGAGGGAGTCGTGGTGAAGTGGCTGGTCCAGGTGGGGGCGGTCGTGGAGAAGGACCAGTCGCTCCTGGAGATCTCCACCGACAAGGTGGACGCCGAGATCCCCTCTCCCGTGGCGGGGAAGGTCGTGGAGATCCTGGCGAAGGAGGGGGACACGGTTCCCATCCAGGAGGTCCTCTGCCGGATCGAGACGGAGGCGAAGGCCGAGCCGGAGCCTCCACCGCCGAAGGCGGAGAAGTGGGACGAGGAGGAGGAGGGGTTCCCCGGCGCGATGGCCCGCAGGTCCGGCCCTCCCATACCCCCCGCGCCCAGGGCGGAAGCCCCGAAGGTGGCTCCCCCGACTCCTCCGCCCGCGCCGGAAGGGGACAAGGTCCGGATCTCCCCGGTGGTGGCGAGGATGGCCGCCGAGCACGGTCTCGACGTGCGCAGCATCCCCGGGACCGGCATCGAGGGACGGGTGACCAAGAAGGACGTCGAGAGCTACCTGGCCGGAAAGCCGCCGAAGGCGCCTCCGGCGGCCCCGTCCGCCGCGAAGCCTGCGGCGGCGCCGCCGAAAGCCGCGCCGCCCCCCCCGAAGGCGAAACCGGCGCCCCCTCCCCCTCCGCCCGGGGCGAAGGTGACCCCCGAAGGGGACCAGGTGGTCCCCTTCACGCCGATCCGGAAGATGATCGCCGAGCACATGGTGGCGAGCAAGCGGACCTCGCCGCACGTCCACACCTTCGCCGAGGTGGACATGCACAAGGCGGTCGCCTTCCGCGCGGAGAAGAAGAAGGAGGGGGTTTCCCTCACCTATCTCCCCTTCGTGATCTGGGCGGCGGTCGAGGCGCTCCGGGAGTTCCCGATCCTGAACTCCCAGGTGGTCGGGGAGTCCACCGTCATCAAGAAGGCGATCCACATGGGGGTGGCGGTCGACACGGAGCGGGGGCTGATCGTCCCGGTCATCCGCAACGCCGACGAGAAGTCGCTGCTCGGGGTGGCCAAGGCGGTGGAGGATCTTGCGGCCCGGGGCGCGGCGAAGAAGATCCTTCCCGACGAACTGACCGGCGGGACCTTCAGCATCACCAACCCGGGGCTCAAGGGGAACCTCTTCGGAACGCCGATCCTGAACCAGCCCCAGGTCGGCATCCTGCGGATGGGGCAGATCGTGAAGCGCCCCGTCGTGGTGGAGCGGGACGGGGAGGACGCGATCGTCATCCGTCCGATGATGGTCCTCTGCCTGGGCTACGACCACCGGGTGATCGACGGAGTCGCGGGGAATGGCTTCCTTTACAGGGTCCGGGAGATTCTCGAGGCGGGGGAGTTCCACCTCTGAGGGAGGCGCCATGGAGACCGTCTGGCTTGGGAGCGTCGAGTACGGTCGGGCGCTGGATCTGCAGCTCTCCACCCTGCGGCGGCGGGCGGAGGGGGAGATCCCCGACACCCTCCTGCTCCTGACCCACCCCCACGTCTACACCTTCGGCCGGGCGGGGAACCCGGAGAACCTCCTCGTGACGCGGGAGGCGCTCGCCCGCGACGGGATCCCCGTGGAGCGGGTGGGGCGAGGCGGCGACGTCACCTACCACGGGCCCGGCCAGCTTGTCGGGTACCCCATCGTCCACCTGCCCCGACCCGACGTGCACCGTTTCGTCCGGTCGATCGAGGCGGCGCTGATCGAGGCGCTGGCCCGGTTCGGTGTCAATGCGGAGAGGATCGACGGGCTGACCGGCGTCTGGGTCGGCGGGAGGAAGATCGCCTCGATCGGGGTCGGGGTGAAGCGCTGGGTCACCTACCACGGCTTCGCGCTGAACGTGAGCACCGATCTGTCCTACTTCGAACGGATCCACCTCTGCGGCCTTCGGGACCGCGCGGCGACCTCGATCCGTGTGGAGACAGGGAACGAAATCCCGGTGGAGCAGGTGGGCGATGCGGTTTCCGTCGCCTGCGCGAAGCATCTCACGGGGTTCTCATGACCAGGCCGGCGCATGCCGAACGGCCTCCCTGGCTGAAAGTCCGCGCCCCTTTCGGCGGAGAGGTGGCGAGGGTGGCCGAGGTCCTGGACAAGCACGGACTGGTCACCGTCTGCCGGGAGGCCCGCTGTCCGAACGTGGGGGAGTGCTGGGGGGAGGGTACGGCGACCGTCCTGGTCCTGGGAGACGTCTGTTTCCGGGGGTGCTCCTTCTGCAGCGTGAAGCCGGGGACGCCCGGGCTGCCCGACCCGACGGAGCCGGAGCGGGTGGCCGCCGCCGCCGCGGATCTTCGATGGAAGCATGTGGTGGTGACCTCGGTGACCCGGGACGATCTGCCGGACGGAGGGGCGGGGCACTTCGCCGCAGTGGTCCGGGAGCTGCGCGCCCTGTCCCCACCCCCCTCGGTGGAGCTCCTGGTGCCCGATTTCTCCGGAAGCCGGGAGGCGCTGTCCACGGTCGTCTCGGCCCGCCCGGAGATCCTGGCGCACAACGTGGAGACGGTCCCCCGGCTCTACCCGTCGGTCCGTCCCGGGGCGGTGTACGAGCGGTCGCTCGAGCTGCTTTCACGTGCCTGCCGGATGGATCCCCGCCTTATGGTAAAGTCTGGGCTGATGGTGGGGTTCGGCGAGAGCCGGGACGAGGTGGTCGCGGTGATGGAGGATCTCTACAGGACCGGGTGCCGGTCGGTCACCGTGGGGCAGTACCTTTCGCCGTCCCGGAACCATCCCCGCGTCGGGAAGTACTGGTCGATCGAGGAGTTCGAGGAACTCGGGAGGGCGGCGCGCCGGATCGGGTTCGTCCGGGTTGCCTCCGGCCCGCTGGTCCGAAGCTCCTACCGGGCCGCCGGGGAAGCGTGAACGGGAGGGGAGAATGAAAAAAGAGCGTGAGATCCTCCACCTCGACCTGGACGCCTTCTACGCATCCGTCGAGGTCCTGGACAACCCCACCCTGCGCGGCAAGCCGGTCATCGTCGGTGGCGGGGTGAAGCGGGGGGTGGTCTCCGCCGCCTCCTACGAGGCGCGCAAGTTCGGCGTCCACTCCTCCATCCCGATGGCGAAAGCGAGGCGCCTCTGCCCCCACGGCGTCTTCCTTCCCGTGCGCATGGAGCGCTACAAGGAGATCTCGGACCGGGTCTTCGGGATCTTCCGCCGCTACACCCCGCTGGTCGATCCGGTCTCCCTCGACGAGGCGTTCCTCGACGTCACCGCGTCCGTGCAGCTGTTCGGCACCCCGGAGGAGATCGCCCGGAAGATCCGGGCCGAGGTCCGGGCGGAAACGGGGCTCACGGTTTCGGCGGGGGTCGCCTCCTCGAAGCTCGTCGCGAAGATCGCCTCCGACATGAACAAGCCCGACGGGCTCGCCGTCGTCCCCCGCGGGAAGGAGCGGGAGTTCCTGGCGCCGCTCCAGGTGGGGAAGCTCTGGGGGGTGGGGGAGACGACCCGGAGCGCCCTCGCGGAAATGGGAGTGATGAAGATCGCCGACCTCGCGGGGATCCCCGAGGATGCGGTCGTCCGGAAGCTCGGGAAGCACGGGGCCCACCTGCACCGGCTCGCGCACGGGATCGACGACCGGGAGGTGGAGCCGGAACGGGAGATCCAGTCGATGGGGCGCGAGAACACCTTCGACGAGGACCTCCTGGAGATTCTCGACCTGAGGGGGCAGCTCCTCGACATCGCCACCCGGGCCGCCGCGAGGCTTCGGAACCACAGGCTCAAAGGGCGGACCGTCACCCTCAAGGTGAAGTATTCCGATTTCCGGCTGGTCACCCGCGAGGTCACCCTGCCCCACGGGATCGATGACGGTGGGGAGATCTTCCGCCAGGCGCTGACGCTCCTGGAGAAGACGGAGGCGGGGAAGAAGCCGGTCCGGCTGCTCGGGATCTATCTCTCCAACTTCGGGGGGGAGCCCGTGCGCGACGCGGGATCCGAGCAGATCTCCCTCTTCGGGTATCCTCCGCAACCGGGCGTTCCCGCTCCCCGGTCCCCGGGGGCGCGGGACCCGGCGCGGACGGCGAAACTCAACGAAGCGGTGGACCGGATCCGGGGAAAATACGGGGAGAAGGGGGCCCGGCCCGGGACGCTGGCCGGCAAGGATAAGAAGTAAGGGGCAAAGCAGGGATATCGGGGGGGGCATAGTGAAAAGTTGATGGAGATTCGCCACCAACTTTCAGGCAGGTGGCCCCCGCGGGTCGGGCTTTCCCTCTTGCTGCGCGGTCGCTCCCCGCTTGATTTTCCGCGGCGCCGTGGATACTATGGTTTTTCCTCGCGTGCCGAAGTGGTGGAACCTGGTAGACACGCCATCTTGAGGGGGTGGTGGGGAAACCCGTGGGGGTTCGAGTCCCCCCTTCGGCACCATCGCAATAACAAAAGGGATTTCGGCTTCCCGCCGGAGTCCCTTTTTTCGTTAAAACGGGCCGACTGGCTCATTTGTGGCTCGCGGAAAATATTCCTCTCGGCAGCCTCCACGGTTGTTGACATCGGTTAACGTGTCGGTTAACCTTTCCATATGGGCAAGGTTGTCCGTTTCTATGAGACCGAGGACGGCGAAGTGCCGGTCAAGAAATTCCTCGACTCTCTCCCCGGCAAGGTTGCCCAGAAAGTCTCGTGGGTCCTGATGCTGGTGGAGGAACTGGACATCCTGCCCGCGACCTACTTCAAGAAGTTGGTCGGTTCGGAAGATATTTGGGAGTGCAGGACGCAGTTCGGTTCCAACGAGTACCGGATACTATGCTTCCACGCTGGCGGTTCGGTCCTGGTGCTCACGCATGGGTTCGTAAAGAAGACCCAGAAAACGCCGGCGAAGGAAATCGAGAGGGCGGAAACCTACAAACGGGATTATCTAAGGAGGCACAAGCGCCATGAGTGACTTGAAGAAATACGTCGCGGAGCGGAAGAAGCGTGATCGGGAGTTCGCCGAGGGGTTCGACGAGGGCTACGCGCGGTTCAAGATCGGTGCGACACTTCGGAAGGCGCGTGAGGCGGCGGGTTTGAGCCAGGAGGAACTGGCCACCCGCTTGAGCACCAAGAAGACTGCGATCTCCAGGATAGAGAACCATGCGGAAGACATAAAACTCTCCACCCTCGAGAGGGTGGCCGCGGCACTGGGGAAGCGTCTTCTGGTGAAGATCGCGTAGGTTGCAGGGGGTGGTGGGGAAACCCGTGGGGGTTCGAGTCCCCCCTTCGGCACCAGTCGAAATCCGCAGGCGCTCAGTGAATCT
>MGPV01000058.1:14783-17685 GCA_001797615.1 Deltaproteobacteria bacterium GWC2_65_14 | reverse complement strand
ATATTTCGACTGGTGCACTTCGGGGACTCGAACCGGCGAGGGCGCCGACGAACAGGAGGAAAAGCGCGACTTTAGGAGCGCGTCAGCCCGAAGCCGCGCCGCAAAGGCCGATGGCGTGGACCGCCGAGGCTCACTGCGGTCGAGTCCCCCCTTCGGCACCATTTGGATATTAAAAGGGATTTCGGCTTCCCGCCGGAGTCCCTTTTTTTCGTAGAAAAGGGCCGACTGGCTCAAATATCGCTTCACAGGGTTGCAGAGCAGAGACTTTATCCTCCACTGGTGAGTGAGAGAGCATGGCCCCAAGCCGTGCCAGCTTATCAGTTTGAAGCCGGACCTTTCCCCTACCCGCGATTATTCCGATTTTCGATGTATCCATGAACCGTCTTCAAGATTCGTTTCCTTCTTTCCGATATAGATATCGTGAACCTTGTTCGGGAGGAAAGAAGTGGACGCGCAACGGAAAGAGAAGATCCTGGTCATCGACGATGAAGAAATCGTAGTACATGTTCTGGAGGCGCTCCTCTCCAAAGAAGGTCTCGATATCGAGTCGGCCTCTGACGGCCTGGAGGGGTTATCGAAGGCAAAAGAGATCAAGCCTGATCTCATCCTCCTGGACATCTCCATGCCGAAAATGAACGGCTTGGAGACCTGCCGCAGGTTAAAAGACGGGAACGGCACCCGCGGTATCCCCGTCGTGATGTTTACCGCCTATGCCGACAGGGAATCGAGGATCACGGCGCTCAAAGCGGGGGCGAACGATTTCCTGAGCAAGCCCGTCGACAATACCGAGTTGGTGGTCCGGGTCAACAATCTGTTGAAAGTCAAACGATACCAGGATTTCCTGGAGTCCCACAGCCATATCCTGGAAGAGCAGGTTGAGGAGAGAACGAAGCAGCTTCGAAAAGCGTTGCTGGATACGGTGCACCGGCTGACGCTTGCCGCGGAGTACCGGGATGAAGATACCTACACCCATATCAAGCGGGTCAGCGAATACACCAAAGTTCTCGTAAAAGAGCTGGGTATCCCCAAGGAAAAAGCAGGGATCATGTCGTATGCCGCCCCGATGCACGATATCGGGAAGGTCGGCATCCCGGATTCCATTCTCCTCAAGCCGGGCAGGCTGACGCCGCAGGAATTCGAGATCATGAAGACCCATACCACCGTCGGCGCGAGAATCCTTCGGGAGTCCGACAGCCCCTTCCTGCAGGCTGCCGAGACCTTCGCCCTGTCCCACCATGAGAGGTGGGACGGGAAAGGATATCCCCTCGGCTTGAAGGGAGAGGAGATCCCGATCGAGGGGCGAATCATGAACATCATCGACCAATACGATGCCTTGCGGAGCAAACGCCCCTACAAGCCTCCCTTCGACCATGAAACGGCGGTGCAGATCATCACCGAGGGAGACGAAAGGACTTCCCCCGACCACTTCGATCCGGAGATCTTGGCCATTTTCAAGAAGAAATCGGACCGATTCGGGGAAATTTTCGACGAGAACAAGGATTGAGGATGAAGGAGCGAAGAATCGATGGAAATGAAAAAATCCATGGGGATGGGAGGCATTTTCCGCTTTTGATTTCTAATCAGGGGGGATAATATTCGTATGTAAGTTCCTTCCGGGGAGATGGAATGCGACGTTCCCCCTTCTCCAGCGTTCGCACTCGAGTGATCCTGCTGTTCCTCCTTATTCTCGTTCCCCTTGTCACCTTATTTTATTTCAATTGCCTCGACCTCAGGCGTCGAGCCGTTGAGCATGCGAGGGAAGATGCGGCGAGGATCATCAATTTTGCGGTTATTCACGAGGAAGAGGTTCTTCGGGAGACGCGGCAGATCCTTGCGTTGCTTGCGAACAATCCAACGATCGTCAAGGGAGGGAAGCGCGCTAACGAACTGCTTGGTTCAATGCTTCAAAGTTTTCCGCAGTATACGAATTTCGGCGTCGCCCGTCCCGACGGAGAAGTGTATTGCAGTGCCCTTCCCTTCAAAAAACCTGTGAATGTGTCGGATCGTTCCTATTTCCGGGAAGCCCTCGAAAAACGGTCGTTCTCCGTCGGCCAGTACCAGGTGGGACGCATCACGGGAAAGCCCGCGATCAACTTCGGCCTCCCTATCTTCGACAGTGATGGAGATGTGGCCGCGGTGATCTACGCCGCACTCGATCTTTCCCTGTTGACGAAGTTCGAGTACGAAGTCGACATTCAGACACCCGCAAATTCCACTTACATAAAACTAGACAGCAAAGGATCCGTTCTGGCCGCTTACCCTGAAGCCCAATTTTTCGGGCGGGGAAACCCTCTGGAAAAGCCGATCTTCGAGAGGATCTCGAAGGAGAAGAAGGGGATATTCGAGGCCAAGGGAGCTGACGGCATTGAACGATTGTACCTGTTTTCCACCCTGAGCGGGCAGCTTTATGGAAATGGTGCGTATGTCCTCCTTGGCATTCCCACGGAGGGGCTCTATGCAGAGTCCAATCGTTTGCTTTCAAGGAACCTTACGATCCTTGCCGTAGTTGGGATCTTTTCCCTGGTGATCATGTGGTTCGGGGGAAATGTTCTGATCGTACGTCCCGTCGGCGTCCTCACGGAGGCGTCAAAGCGCTTAACCGCAGGGGATCTCACGGCGCGTTCCGGGTTGCCACCGACCCTGGGAGAACTGGGGCAGCTGGGTCAGACATTCGACGAGATGGCAGAAAAGCTCGAGCGAGAAATCGAGGAACGCAACGAAGCGCAGAGGCGTATCAGCAAGGGACTCAAGATGCTCGCAGGGCTTCATGCAATCGACCAGAAGGTTATTCAGGGGGCGAACATCGAGGATACCTTGCAGAAGGTTTGCGATACTGTCGTCGAGATTGGGTATCCCCTGTGTTGGGTGGGACTGGCCGAGCCTGACCACACCGTGCGGATTG
>MGPV01000058.1:13441-14763 GCA_001797615.1 Deltaproteobacteria bacterium GWC2_65_14 | reverse complement strand
CCCAGGGCGGCGGCCCATCCGGAACCGCCATCAAAAACCGTCAACCCTACATCTCCCAGAATATTCTTGAGAACAACAGGTTTGCCCCCTGGAGAGACAAGGTGATCGAATCGGGTATGCGCTCCCTGGTCTCTTTTCCCCTAAAACCCATGAAAGGCAAGGTCATGGGAGTCCTCCATGTCTACAGCGATCAGGAGAACCGATTTTCCGCGGAAGATATCCGCGAACTGGAGACGTTTTCCCAGCAGTGCACCGTGGCTTTGTCCAGCGCCAAATCCATCGAAGACCTCCGGGATGCCCACCAGCGCTTAACCTTCCATGTGAACCGGATGCCCTTGGCATACATCGTGTGGGACAGGGATTTCCGCGTGGCGGAGTGGAACCCGGCGGCGGAACGGATATTCGGCTGGAAGGCGGCGGATGCGTCGGGAAAGCACCCCTATGATCTGATCGTTCCTCCGGACGAACGGTCTCATGTCGATCGTATCTGGACGAAGTTGTTGGAGGGGGATGAATCGAGCTATTCGATAAACACCAATGTCCGCAAGGATGGGAAGAGAATCACGTGCGAATGGTTCAATACGCCGTTGCGGGACGCTTCGGAGAACATCATTGGCGTCTTGTCGATGGTCCATGATGTCACGGAAAAGACCCAGCTGGAAAAGCAGCTCCAGACCGCCCAGCGGATGGAGGCGGTGGGGACTCTGGCCGGGGGGATTGCGCACGATTTCAACAATGCGCTCACGGGAATCTTCGGATTCGGGGAGATGCTCCGGTCGCAGCTTGGAGGGAACAAGCAGGCGTTGTCGAACCTAGACGAAATATTGCGTAGCGCGGAACGAGCGTCCACGCTGACGCGACAGCTTCTCACCTATTCCCGGCGGCAGATCATCGAACCGATCAAGCTAAGCTTGAATACCGTAATTATCGATCTCATGAAATTGGTCTCGAAGGTGGTAGGGGAGCATATCGAGATTCGGACATACTTGGGTAAGAATTTGCCAGTGGTTCGTGCCGATGTGGGACAGGTGGAGCAGGTGGTGATGAATCTGATTTTAAATGCCCGGGATGCGATGCCAAGCGGAGGACAGCTTACAATCGAAACGGAGTTGGCCAATCTGGATGATGATTATGTTCGTTATCATCCCTATATGAGTGTCGGTTCGTACGTGCTCTTGACGGTGTCGGACACAGGAATAGGTATGGATGCAAATACACAGGAACGGGTATTCGAGCCGTTTTTCACGACAAAGGCACCGGATAAGGGGTCTGGTCTGGGACTTGCTATGGTCTATGGGATTGTGAAACACCACAACGGGTTC
>MGPV01000058.1:10500-13416 GCA_001797615.1 Deltaproteobacteria bacterium GWC2_65_14 | reverse complement strand
GCCGGCAGAGGGGGCTCCCGATGTAATCGAGCCGGGAAAGCTGTCGGAGATCCGCGGCGGAACTGAAACGATCCTGCTTGCCGAAGACGACGAATCGGTCCGGATGCTTGTGGAGCGGACGTTGAAGGATCTCGGATATACCGTGCTGGCGGCCCGCAACGGGGAGGATGCGATAGAGATTTTCCTTCGGGATAAGGAGAAGATTTCCCTGGCCGTGCTGGACGTCGTCATGCCTCTCAAGGGGGGGAAAGAGGCGTATGAAGTCATGCACAAGGTGAATCCGGGACTGAAGGTGATCTTCATGAGCGGGTACACGATCAACTCCGTGCACGAATCCTTTGTCCTGATCGCTGGAGTGCCGTTCCTGGCGAAACCGTTCGGTCCGGCTGCGTTGGCGAGAAAGGTGCGGGAGGTCCTAGACAAGGCGTAAGCCGGAAAGTCGGGGTTCGGTCTTCGATAACCGGGGTTTTCCGGAAGGAGCCAGGGGAATGTGTATTCCGTTCAACTTCTCCACCTGGTCCCGTATATGGCTCTTCCCCAGTGACACATAGATCATCGTCGTCTTGATGTCGGCGTGCCCCATCGTCTTCATGATTGCGAAGGGATCGGCCCCCGCCGTGTCGATCTGGGATCCGAACGTGCTGCGCAAATGCGAGTGGCTCATTTTGGTCCATTTTCTACGGAAGCCTACGGAAATCTCCCTAAATCTACGGAAAGTGCAATTTTGGCACGCTCAAAACTATCGGATAAACAAAGGGATTCTAGGCTGTTATAGGAACGGCGCGGCTTGAGGGGGTGGTGGGGAAACCCGTGGGGGTTCGAGTCCCCCCTTCGGCACCATCCCAATAACTAAAGGGAATCCGGGCCGACGCCGGGTTCCCTTTTTTTGTAATTTCGGGCCGACTGGCTCATTTTTGGCTCGCAGGGAAAAATCCTTGTCATATGGTGGCGACTCCGGCCCGCATTTGACAACCTCCGAATGAAAGGTTAGATTTAACCATCACCGTCGATATTTTCTCCCTCGAGACGATCGCAGCACCATCCCGTTAGTTGGGGAGGCGCGATGCCGCTCTCGATCTTCTTCTCCCGTCGAAACGTGGAAGGGCTATCACTCGTACCGGGCGCGATAACCCCCGACGTCTGTTTCTGACGGAAAGGAGGTGATGAGCAGATCCATGAAGGTCTTCCAGGGAACACAACTTTTCTCTGACAAGGTATCGATAGGGATCAGGCAACCAATCTGTCCCCATCAGGCCTCGCGACCGAACCGCCATCATTCGGGCTGGTTACCTGCGCCAAAGAAAGGAGGAGGAAAGACTCAACGAGTGTCCTGTTCGTCGTTGCGGCCCGTTGAACACAAATCATTTTCCAGTCGCTCCTTGGTATCACCCGCTTGAAGATTCTTCAGGGGAATCTTTCTTTCTCGCCAAAGAGAAGGGGAAAAAGGATGGAATCGAGATGAGAAAAGGGGCAAGGGCAACGGAATCCCGACCGAGGAGGTAAAGCTATGAAACCGGTCAAGCTCGCGGTCCTGAGCCTGGTAGCGATCCTTGTGTTCGCCTTCGTCGGCTCCGTCATCGCCGCCGACGCGGAAAAACTCGAAGTGAAGGCCGGTCGGAAATATTTCGTGTGCAACTGCGGGGGGAAATGCCCCTGCAACGCAGTCTCCACCGTGGCGGGCAAGTGCCCCTGCGGAACGGACATGGTGGAGGCGACGGCGGTCAAGGTCGACAGTATCAGAGTCTGGCGCATACCAGCTACGATCGAGGGAGGGACTGCCCGGTTCAAGGCGGACGGATGGGAGAAAGAGCGGGAGTTCGATATCATTGCCAAGTACTCCTGTGCCTCCGGCCGATGCAAGATGTTCAGCCAGATTCCTGGAAAGTGCAGTTGCGGAGAGGACATGAAAAAGGAGAAGGTGCCTCCGTTAGAGCCGAGTTGACGTAGACCCTTCTCTTGGAAGTGGGGCTTGGCCAGTTCATGTAGATCATTGTCGTTTTGGTAACATTGCGCACCAATGAGGGGGTGGTGGGGAAACCCGTGGGGGTTCGAGTCCCCCCTTCGGCACCAGTCGAAATTCGCAGGCGCTCAGAGAACCTGGGCGCCTTTTCCATTTCGACTGGTGCTCCCCGGGGACTCGAACCGGCTTCGGGCACCGACCGGGAAGGGAGGAAAAGCGCGACCTTGGTGAGCGCGTCAGCCCGAAGCCGTGCCGCAACGGGCGATGGCGCGATCGCCGAGCCTCATGCGGTCGAGTCCCCCCTTCGGCACCATCCTTCGCTGCTCGTCGCTACCGTAAAACCGAGACTTCGCAGCTACGGATGGCAAGCCATCCGCGAAGGATGCCCTCCGAAGCCTTGGCGAAGGAGGGCGAGCTACCACCAGGGGATTTCGGCCTCGCGCCAAGTTCCCTTTTCTTGTGAAATTGGCCCGAGTGGCTCATTTGTGGCTCGGAGGGTCTCGGAAAAGGGGGCTTTACCTTTTCGTCGAGGAGAGGCTCCTAGACCGTGAAGAGCGTGATTTTGATAGTGCGCAGGAGGGGTTACGGGTTGCGCCCGCAACCCCTGATTGTCGAAGGGGGCTAAGAGCGCTCTCGCGCTGTCCGCCGGGACATTTGTTCCGCTACGGTTATTGCTTCCTCTCTGCTGAAACAAGAACAATGTCCTTTTTCGTGCTCTCCACGATCGCGATGAGTTCATTCTGTTCCTGCCCGGGGACCTTGAACTTGTCTAGGACCTTCTTGAAATCGACCAGCATTGCCTGCCACTCTTTCTCCGTGATGTTGAGATGCTGGTGCGATTCCTTCATCCCTCGGCCGGTATATTTCTCCGGTCCGCCGGATGCCTGGCAAACCATGGATGTGACATGGTATTTGAGATATGCTTTGGGAACCCGGTCCCTGGCTTCCTTGATACT
>MGPV01000058.1:153-10464 GCA_001797615.1 Deltaproteobacteria bacterium GWC2_65_14 | reverse complement strand
TTCCAGGAACTCGTCGACGACGGGCGCAATGTTGTACACTCCTCCGAGCCGCTGGTACAAAGATTGTTTCGGTTTCTCATCCGCGAGCGGGGAGTTTGGGGCCAAAAGGTTTACGAGAATCACGGCCGACAGCAGGATTCCAACACGGAAGAAATCTTTCCTCAACATTTTCACCTCCTTCCCGCGACACCATGATGCCGGTCGCGATCCCCCTTCCATTGGTTGACAGGCGGGCCTCATCTACGGATAAAATGAATTTCCATTTTTTTTAGATGAGTCATGGGTTTTATGGTTTCAGTGGATTCGGCAGAATCAAGCAATTCCGGAATAAATGCAAGGGAAGGTGTTTGCGGCATCTTCAAAGGGATCGAATTCGGCAATAGATTCATCGCCAGAAAAATCCTCAGATCCAAGAGGTGGTGGGGAAACCCGTGGGGGTTCGAGTCCCCTCTTCGGCACCATCGCAATAACCAAAGGGAATCCGGATTGACGCCGGGTTCCCTTTTTTCGTATCTTGGCTCCATGTGGCCCAAATGTGGCTCGCGGGTTATCGTACGATCTGATATCAACTGGAATCAGAATCAATGAACCTCCCAAAGAGGTTTGGATGAAGAATCTTTACCCCTCCAGTATTCGGTCGAAGTTGATTCTCCTGGGAGCACTGGCTTTCCTTCCTGTTGTCCTGCTGACAGTCTTCACCTCTTGGCATCTTAGGAAGTTGGAAATTGCGGGAGCCGGGGAGGGGATGGCGAAAATTCTCGACTTCGCAATTCTCCACGAAGAGGAAGTCATTCGAGGAACACATCGGAATCTCTCCGTGCTCGCGGAAGTGCCGATCGTCCGCAAGGGTGGAAACCAATCCGACGAATTTCTTGCGCGGTTCTTGAGGAGCAGTCCCGTGTACGCGAATTTCGGGGTTGCCCGGCTTGATGGTCAAATAGTGAACAGCGCTGTCCCCTTGAAAAAGCCTGTGAACATTTCCGACCGGTTGTACTTCAAGGAAGCCCTGAGGACCCGATCTTTTTCCGTCGGCCAGTACCAGATGGGGCGGATCACGGGAACGCCTGTGATCAACTTCGGATACCCGCTCCTGGATCAGCAGGGAAATGCGACCGGGGTTGTCTTTGCCGCTCTGAATTTATCCCTTGTGACGCAGTTCGAGTCCCTCATCGACGTACAGACTCCAAAGAATTCCACCTATGTGAAACTCGACAGCAACGGCGCTGTTCTGACCAGTTACCCCGAAGCGCAATCGTTCGGAAGAGGGAATCTTCTTGAGAGATCCCTTTTTGAAATAATATCGCAGGAGAAAAAGGGGACGTCCCAGGCGGTAGGGGCGGACGGTGTGGAGCGGCTGTACCTGTTTTCCCCCTTCCACGGTCCGCTCAACAGGAACGAAGGATACGCTCTCCTCGGCATTCCGACCGAGGAGCTCTTTACGGAGGTCAATCGCAAACTAGTGGTGGAACTTGCGGCCCTTGCGGTGATCGGGGTCCTTTTCCTTGCGGTCGTATGGTTAGGAGGAGATTCCCTGATCGTCCGCCCCGTGGGAGCCCTCGTGGACGCGACGAAGCGACTGGCCGGCGGGGATCTTACGGCTAGGTTGGATCAACAAGCCCAGGACCAGGAAGGATGAACCGGACGTGTTAGACATAGAATTCTGACCGGCAGTGTCTCATTCTTGTTGACACGTTCCGGCGCTGGATGCCACGGTATGGGCGATCGCCTATCGCCCCATGCCTTGGCCTGGGGTTCTTCCGGCGGAGCCGCTGGAGGTCGGCTCGAAAGCGTCGGCGCGACCCTCGAGGATACGATCACAGGGGGCATGGGACAGTTTTCAACCAGGACGGGTGGTACACTTTCTATGTCGCAAATTGGTACATTTTCAAATGTCGCTTGACACCCCGAGGGGAAAGATGGGGAAATTTGAGCGGTAATTACCACGATTTATGTTATTTTACGCTCAAGATCGTACTTGCGTATCGTGCTGTCTTTTTTTAACCTATCAAAAACAAATGAAAAATAAAATTACTGGATCGGGCGCGTGCGTTGCATTTCTTCATTGGTTGGAACCGGATATTCGATTTCGAAAGGAGGCGGGTATGAAAAGGTTGGCCTTAGCGATCGCAATCATTCTCGCGCTGGCTCCCGTCGGCGTTTCGGCAACGGATCTGCCGGAACTTCCCGACCTGCCGGAACAAGCCTCGGGCGTGGCGGTCGCGGCTTTGGAGAGCGCGCTCGATCGGGCCGAGGCGGCGCTCGAGGACGCCCTCGCGAACGCGGATAGCGGTCTGGCACGGGCGCTGGATGCAATCGGCGACGCCGGCGGCGCGGTCGATCAAGGGCTCTCGTCCGCGGAGAACGCCCTCGCGGGCGCCGATGCGGCGCAGGAGGCGAGCGACGCGGTCCAGAGCGCCCAGGACGCGGCGAACGCCGGCCTGGACACGGCCAGCGACGCCGTGCAGAACGCGCTGAACAGAATCCCGTAACCGCGCACTCAGATTTCTGCCTTAGTCAGACTCTACCGGGGGATGGTCTTCATCCCCCTTTTTTTCCTCTCCGCGGGCCTGCAGGAGGACCCGGGCGCGCTCTTGGAACGCGTGCGCCAGGCTGCGCGGGCGGAGGAGTACGGGGCGGTCGAAGCGCTCGCCCAGGAGCTGGTCGAGGCACGCCCGGACCACGCCGAGGGCTGGTTTTACATGGGATATGCGCGGGCGGCGCGGAAGGACTACGCGCGCGCCATCAAGCCCTACCAACGGGCCATCCAACTCGGGCTCGAGGAGTACAGGACCTACTACCAACTCGGGTTCTCCGCCCACATGGCGGGGCAGCACGGGATCGCGGTCGCGGCCTTTCGGAACGCGCTCCGATACCGGGCGGGTGACATGGAAGCCACCTACCTTCTTGGGGTTTCTCAGTACGAACTCGGCAACTTCGCGGACGCGGACCGGACCCTGAGCTCCGTCGCCCTGAGGGAGGGCCCCCGACGGTATTTCGCGCTCTTCTACCGCGCGCTGGCCCGGATCAAGCTGAATCGCGTGGAGGAGGCGCGCGAGGACCTCGAGAGGTTGGCTCGCGAGAGCCCGGATGACTCGTTGCGGGAGAGGGGCAGGGAGTGGGTCGAGCGGCTGTCGAAACCGGAGGGGCGTGCCCCGGACCGCCGCCGGGCCCGCTCCCGGAGCGTGGTCTTCCAGGGGAAGGCGGGCTACGACTCCAACGTGCTGCGCCTTCCCGAAACCTCGCTCACCGCGGGGACCGAGGAGGACGACGTCTTCATTCAGGGTTTCCTCATGGGATCCGCGGAGTTCGTCGGGCCGAACCTGCTCGTGGGGCGCCTTTCGCTTCTGGCCCACGAATACCTGAACCAGAAGGAGTTCAGCATCGAGGCGGCGCTGGGGGCGCTGGAGAACGAGGTCCGACTCGGCGCAGACCTCCGGTGGAGGAGTTCTGCCCATTTCGAGTTCTACACCCTGGACCGGAAATCGCTGTTCCGCCGCATGGGGGTCCGGACGGGGCCCCGGCTGATGATCTCGCCTTCCACGCAGGTCTCGGCCGACGGCCTCCTGATGGCGAAGGACTATCGGCGCGAATCGCTCGACGATCTCGATGCCACGGAATACGGATTTGGCCTGGAGGTCAAACGGTCCCGGCTCTTCCCCTGGCTAGACGGGTCGGCCCGTTACGAGATCGCGCGGGAAGACGCCGACGCGCCGGACCGAAGCTTCACGGAGCACAAGCTCCAGGGCCGGCTGGAGGCGCGCCTGTCGGATGGCCTCCGGACACGGCTCGATGGCCGCGCGCTCTGGCGGAAGTATGACGGGAGGGACCGCACGTTCGGCGAAACCCGCGAGGATGCGAAGGGGATCGCCCGGCTCTCCGTGGCGTATCGTCTCGGGTCAAGAGTCGAGCTCATCGCGGAGGTCCAGGTCGAGGGGAACGATTCGACGATCGGGAACTTCGATTACGTCCGGACGATCCCCCAAGCGGGGTTCCTCGCCGTTTTCTGAAGTCGGGAGGCAGGCGGCGGGACTCGACCCGGTCGACTGGAGTGGACCTGCACCCCGTTTTTAGACCAACCGCAATAGGGGAAGACCGTCGGTTTGCGCTTGCCGCATGCTCTTGCCGAACACTGCTATTTGTGGGAAACTCAGACAGGTTGGTATGAAGTAATCACACCGCATTTCGCGTCCGTCAGGAGGACATGGAGAATGGGCGATGCGATAAAGAAGACCATTTCTCTGCCACCCGATCTTGCCGAGGATGCCGAGCGGGTAGCGAAAGAGGAGGGGAAGAGCCTAAGTGCCGTAATCCAGGAAGCCTTGCGGCTCGCCCGGCGTCAGCGGCTGCGGGGGGAATGGAAGGCGATGCAGGGATACTGGAGCGCCCGTGCCCGGGAGAAGGGGATTCTGAAAGAGGAAGATCTTGACAAGTATCTCAGGCGTCGATGAGAGTCGTCTTCGACTCCAACGTCCTGCTCGCGGCGTTGATGTTTCCCGGCGGACGCGCCGATGCGGCGGTGGCGAGGATTCTGGAGGGACGGGACGAACTCCTCATTTCGCTCCCGATCATCCGGGAAATCCTGTCGGTGCTGGCCTCGAAGTTCTCCCGAGACAAGGAAGAGCTCAGCCGTGTGGCGGTCGTTCTGGGGGAGATGGGGACAGTTGTGAATCCCTCCCGCCGCCTGTCCGTCCTCCGGGACGAGCCGGACAATCGCATCTTGGAATGCGCCGTCGAAGGGAAGGCGGAGGTGATCGTAACGGGCGACAAGGCGATGCTGGCCATAGGCGAATACGAGGGGGTCCGGCTGATCCCGTTAGCCGATTATCTGGATAAGCCAAGACCCGGCAGAAGACGCCGCGCATAATGGTTGGGATCGCCGTTCCCCATGATCGGCCGGATCCGAGTGGCTCATTTTGGTCCAATTTCTACGGAAGGCTATGGAAATCTCCCGAAATCTACGAAATGTGTAATGTTGGCACTCTCAAAACTATCGGATAAACAAAAGGACTCCAGGTCGTTTTAGGTACGGAGCGGCTTGAGGGGGTGGTGGGGAAACCCGCGCCGCAACGGGCGATGGCGCGATCGCCGAGCCTTAAGGCGGTCGAGTCCCCCCTTCGGCACCATCCTTCGCTGCTCGTCGCTACCGTAAAACCGAGACTTCGCAGCTACGGATGGCAAGCCATCCGCGAAGGATGCCCTCCGAAGCCTTGGCGAAGGAGGGCGAGCTACCACCAGGGGATTTCGGCTTCGCGCCGAAGTCCCTTTTTTCATGAAATCGGGCCGGCTGGCTCATTTCTGGCTCCCGGATGCTTTGAAGGAATGCCTGCCTTGTGAAAGGAAAAAGAAGGCAGGCCCTTGCGACTCTGCCTTCGTCGTGGGTGGAGACTCACTCGTCCTTTGTATAGGCCGCAGGTGTGATAACCGCCCGCGTCGACCGAGGAGAACGGCTCCCGGGGAGGCGCTGCCTGCCCATCCTCTCAAATGATGGAGTCTTCAGTAAGTCATGCGGAACCGGGAAAACACTCTTGCCCATACCCAATTGGGTATATAATGTGGGTGTGATGAAGCGCGCCCTTCCCGATAAGCCGCTTCACTGGGTCGGGTCAGCGAAAGCCGACCTGCTCGAATTTCCTTAGGAGGTGGTCGACGACTTTGGATACGCGCTCTACTTGGTGCAGATCGGCGGGAAGCCCCCCAACGCCAAGCCCTGGAAGGGCGAAGGTCCCGGTGTTTTCGAGATCATCGAGGACCACCGGGGGAATACGTACCGTGCGGTCTATACCGTTCGGTTCTCGGAAGCTGTTTATGTGTTGTACTGCTTCCAGAAAAAGTCTCCATCCGGGATCCGCACGGCTCGAGTCGATCAGAACCGGATTCATGATCGGCTCCGGGCGGCCTCGGAGGACTACGAGGTGAGGTATGGCGGGAAAAAAGCGTGAAGCGGTCGTAGCCGGCACCGGAAACGTCTTTCAGGACCTCGGCCTTGCCGATTCGGAGGACAGGAAGCTTCGTGTGCAGCTCGCGGTTCGCCTGAACAAGTTGATCGATGAACATCGTCTCAGTCAGGCCGCGGTCGCGAAGCGGTTCGGTGTTTCGCAGCCGCACGTCTCCAACCTCAGGAACTACAAGCTGAGTCGTTTTTCGTCCGAGCGGCTTCTCCGGTTCATCACCTTGCTCGACCGGGACATCGACATCGTCATTCGCCCTCGCGACTCTGCGCACGAGATCGGGCACGTGTCCGTACTGTTCACGGTGTGATCGAACGCGGCCCGAGTGGCTCATTTGTGGCGGAAATCCCCATAAATCTACGGAAAGTGCAATTTTGGCACGCTCAAAACTATTGGATAAACAAAAGGATTCCAGGCTGTTATAGGAACGGAGCGGCTTGAGGGGGTGGTGGGGAAACCCGTGGGGGTTCGAGTCCCCCCTCCGATTGTGGATTCTGATTGTGGATTCTTGACAAAGGTTTAATTTTCAAAAATAATTATTTCCCTACATCCCGCATCTTGTGACTCCTTCCGAGGGGGATCGCGTCGGCCTGTAACCTGTCTGCCCGACCGTCGCGGAGGGTGACGTTGATGCTGGATCTGATCCCCGCGAAGGGTTCCCCTCTTCTCTTCCTCCTGATGTTCGGCGCCTTCTTCCACAATCGGGGAAATAACCCATGTGTGGACGCGGGGGAAAGTTTAGGATGAGAATGTTTTCGTACGCTCCTGCAAGCCGCGAGCGTCAAGGAAACGCCTTGGCCTTGGCGCACAAAGAGCGGATCAACCTGCTGATGACGACATGGTGATTCCGGGGATAGGCGGGAGCGGGCTTACGGAACAGTTGTTTGAGGGCCACGAGGAATTGTCTCGGATGAGTATCCTGCGCTGTTTTCTCCCGAAGTTGCTTCTTATCGGTCTGTTGTTCTCCGTGGCGATATTCCCGCTCGTGGAGCAAGAAGCGGGAACGGCCGCTGATCCTCTCACTCCTGAGGAACGCGCCTTCGTCGCTGCCCACGGTCCCATCCGCTACGCACCAGACCCACTGTTCCCTCCCTTCGAGTTTCTCGACCCCTCCGGGGTCGCCAGGGGCATTACGCCGGACCTTCTGACCATCATGGGCAAGAAACTGGGGGTCGAGTTCCAGGCCGTCGCCTACCCCACCTGGTCCGATGTCCTCGAAGCCGGCAAGCGGGGGGAGGTGGACCTTCTCGGGACCCTCACCCGGACGCCCGAGCGCGAAGGTTTTCTGCTTTTCTCACGGCCGTACCTGTCGGTGCCCTACGTTCTGTTCGTCCGTCAAGATGGTGGTGACCCGAAAACGATCGAGGACATGGTTTCGCGCCGCCTCGGCGTTGTGAGGAATTACGGAATTAATTCCTGGTTGTCAGCCGAGCATCCGAAAATCCACCTCGTGGCGGTAGAGGACTCGGCGACGGGGCTTACCATGGTTGCGACGGGACAGCTCGACGCGTTGCTTGAGACACTGCCCGTCGGCGCTTACATAGTGCGCGAGAAGAGCCTCACCAATGTCCGGATCGTGCCGCGCCACATCTACACCCTGCCCCAGCACTTCGGTGTGCGCAAGGATGAGCCGCTTCTTCTCTCTATTGTCCAGAAGGGGCTGGACTCGCTGACTGAGACGGAGCATTCCGAGGTATTCGTGCGATGGACTGGACAGGATTTCTCCCGTCCCCCCTCGGCGATCTCTCCGCTTGTCTGGAACGCGCTTCTTATCCTTATCGCGGCTGCTGTCCTTTCCGGGATCTGGATAGTGGCCCTCAGGCGCAGCGTCCGGCGAGCCACGCAGTCGCTCCGGGAGAACGAGGAGAAGTTCCGCACCGTCGCGGATTATACCCACGACTGGGAGTACTGGATACTCCCGGACCGGAGCATTCGATATACATCTCCCTCGTGCGAGCAGATCACCGGATACTCGGCGGAGGATTATGCCAGGGATTCAGGTCTCTTGTTCCGCATCGTCGACCCGGAGGACCGCCCGCGGTTCGACGAGCATATCTGCGACTACCTCGACGGCGCGAAGCGGGGTGACGCGATCGGAGAGATCGAGTTCCGCATCGTCCGGAGTGACGGGGAGGTGCGCTGGATCGGGCACGTCTGCCGGCCGGTTTTCGGGGCGGACGGGACCTTCCAGGGGAGGCGCGGCTCCAACCGCGACACCACCAACCGCAAGCAGTCAGAAGAAGATCTGAGAGAGAGCGAGGAGCGCTACCAAGAACTGTTCGAGAACGCCAATGACATAATTTTTACGAATGATCTTACAGGCAATTTCACATCAATCAACAAGGCGGCGGAGCGAGTTACCGGCTATACGCGCGATGAAGCATTGAAGATGAACATCGATTCTGTTTTGGCCCCCGAGTATGTTGATGTTGCCCGCCAGATGCTGTCTCACAAGATTCAAGAGGGCGGGCAAACCCGTTACGACCTGGAGATTGTATCTAAGGACGGCCACCGGGTGCCGCTCGAGATCAGCACACGGATCATCTATAGAGGTGCCAGTCCTGTCGGCGTACAGGGTATCGCCCGGGACATCACCGAGCGCAAGCGGGCGGAGGAGGCCCTGCGGGAGAGCGAAGCCTTCATGTATACGATCATGGATAATCTCCCCATCGGGATTGCCGTGAACTCTGTCGATCCGGCGGTGAAGTTTATCTACATGAACGACAACTTTCCCAGGTTCTATCGGGTAACAAGAGAGGCACTTGCCGACCCTGACAGTTTTTGGGATGCCGTTTACGAGGAACCGGAATTCAGAGAAGAAATAAAGAAGAGGGTGCTGGATGATTGTGCCAGTGGCAACCCGGAGCGTATGTATTGGGTAGATGTGCCGATTACCCGTACGGGAAGCGAGACCACTTTCATTTCCGCGATGAATACGCCGATACCCGGCAAGCAGTTGATGCTATCAAGCGTATGGGACGTTACCGACCGCAAGCGCTCGGAGGAGGAGAAGGAGAGGCTGCAGTCCCAGCTCCACCAGGCGATGAAGATGGAGGCGGTGGGCCGGCTGGCGGGGGGCGTGGCGCATGACTTCAATAACCTGCTCACGGCGATCATTGGGAACATAACGCTGGCGCTGATGAAGCTTTCCCCGTCCGACCCGGCCGGGGGCCTGCTCGCCGAGGCGAACAAGGCCGCGGAGAGGTCGGCCACACTGACCCAGCAGCTGCTGGCGTTCTCCCGCAAGCAGATCATCGAGCCGAAGATCCTGGACCTGAACGAACTGATCAGCGGCCTGCACACGATGCTGGTCCGCCTGATCGGTGAGAACATCGAGTTGAAAACCATCCCTGAAGAAGGTCTTGGGATGGTAAAGGTCGACCGCGGGCAGTTCGAACAGATTCTGGTCAACCTGGCGGTGAACGCCCGGGACGCGATGCCGGAAGGCGGGAAACTTCTCATCGAAACCGCGAACGTGGCTCTGGACGAAGAGTATTGCGCCCGGCATCCGTATGTTCGTCCGGGGCGGTTCGTCATGCTGGCTGTAAGCGATACGGGACACGGGATGAGCGAGGAGGTCAAGAAGCAAATCTTTGAGCCGTTTTTCACGACCAAGCCCAAGGGAACCGGTACCGGGCTTGGCCTTGCGACGATCTACGGCGTGGTGAAGCAGTCGGACGGCTCCATCGAGGTGTATTCCGAGGTCGGGAAGGGGACGAGCTTCAAGATCTACCTTCCGAGGGTCGAGGGCGAGGCCGCGAGGTCGCGGGAGTCCGACCTGCCGACGGAACTCATGGTGGGTTCCGAGACGGTGCTGATCGTGGAGGACGAGGAGATCGTGCGGAATCTGTGTGTCCAGATCCTGGAGCGCTTGGGGTACAGGGTGATGCAGGCCTCCAACGGCGACGAGGCGCTCGCCCTGGCGATGGGATACAGGGAGCGGATCGACCTGCTCTTCACGGACGTGGTGATGCTGGGGATGAACGGGCGCGAGCTGGCGGACCGGTTGACCCGCATCCGTCCCGAGACAAGGGTGCTCTTCACGTCGGGGTACACGGACGACGCGATCGTGCACCATGGGGTCCTTGACGAGGGGGTGTCGTTCATCGGCAAGCCGTACTCCCTTTCGGGCCTGGCGAGGAAGATCCGGGAGGTGCTCGACAAGGTTTGACCGTCACGCCACCTGTTTTCCGCCTGAACCGATCGAAGGGATCGGGATCTGTATCTCGTTCAACTTCTCCACCTGCTCTCGGATATGATTCTTCCCCAGGGAAACGTATTGCATGGTCATCTGCAGGTCGGAGTGCCCGAGCGCCTTCATCATGGCAAAGGGGTCCGCCTCGGCCATCGCCATCTGATCGGG
>MGPV01000058.1:0-73 GCA_001797615.1 Deltaproteobacteria bacterium GWC2_65_14 | reverse complement strand
GGCTCATTTCTGGCTCGCAGAAGCCGGGCCGGCGGAAGGGACTATACTTTCTTCAGGATTAGGCCGATCAAAT
>MGPV01000057.1 GCA_001797615.1 Deltaproteobacteria bacterium GWC2_65_14 | reverse complement strand
TCCGGGCACTATTCCAAGCATGCGGAGGATCTGGAGGGGATCCGGTTCGACTACGTCGTGACGCTGTGCGGCTATGCCGACGGGGTCTGCCCCGAGTATCCGGGGTTCGGGAAGCGGATCCACCGTCCCTTCGAGGACCCGGTCATGGCGCGGGGGTCGAAGCAGGAGGTGATGCCGAAATTCCGCTCCGCCCGCAACCAGATCCGCGCCTTCGTGGAGGGGATGCCGGAGAACCTGGAGGAGGAAGAAACGGACCCTGCCTGACCCCGGGCCCGGCGGCCTGTCGTTTCCACTCCCCAGGGGAGGCCCGTTGACAATCCCGCCGGGGAAGTGCTAACCATACACCCGAACCAGGGCGATGGAGTTCGCCCGGAACCGCCTGTCGAACGGACGGCTGATGACTCCTGCTTGCGCATGCGTTGCGGCAGGAGCGGGAACCGACCGGTTGCTGCGCCCGCCATGCGGCGGGTTTTTTTTGTTGGGAACGACATCGATGGAGGAGGAGGCAATCATGGCGGAAACACTGGGGATCGCGACGGTCTGGCTTGGACTGGCGGTGGTCTCGACCATCCTTGCGAACCACCTGCGCGTGTCCATGGCGCTCATGGAGATCTGCGTGGGGGTCGCCGCGGGGGCGGTCGCCAGCCACTACCTGGGGAACGGAGCTCTCGGGTCCGATGTGGAGTGGCTGCGCTTCCTGGCGGGAACGGGAGCCATCCTGCTCACCTTCCTCGCCGGGGCGGAGCTGGAACCGGCCGTGCTGCGGTCCAAGGGGCGGGAAGTCACCGTCGTCGGCCTGGTGGGATTTCTCGCACCCTTCCTGGGCTGCGCTGCGCTGGCGCGGTACGTGCTCGGCTGGGATCCCGCCGCGAGCTGGCTGGCGGGGGGGGCGCTTTCGACCACGTCGATGGCGGTCGTCTACGCCGTCATGCTGGAGACCGGGTTCAACCGGACGGAGTTCGGAAAGGGAATCCTGGGAGCCTGCTTCGTCAACGACCTGGGAACGGTCCTCGCCCTGGGGCTGATCTTCGCTCTGTTCACGGTGCGGACGCTGATCTTCGTCGCTGTAAGCGCCGTCGTCCTGGCTCTCTTGCCCCGGCTTACCGCGTGGATCACGGATCGGTACGGCCACCGCACGGCGGCGATCCGGGCCAAGTGGGTGCTCCTGGTTCTTTTCGGCCTGGGTGCTCTGGCCCTGTGGTCCGGAAGCGAGGCGGTCCTTCCCGCCTATATCGCGGGGATGGTGCTCGCCGGAACGGCTGCCCACGATGCCTTCTGGGTGCGCCGCATGCGCACGCTGACCATCGGGTTCCTGACGCCTTTCTACTTCCTCCGGGCGGGATCGCTCGTTTCCATCCCGTCCATCCTCGCGTTGCCGGCGGTATTCCTGTTGCTCTTCGCGGGCAAGGTCGTTTCCAAGATTTTCGGGTTGTATCCGGTGGTCGGCCGATTCCGGGAAGAACGGAAGGAGCGGTGGTACTACACCCTGATGATGTCCACGGGGCTTACCTTCGGGACGATCTCCGCCCTCTACGGCTACTCCCACGGCATCGTGACGCGGGGGCAGTACAGCTTTCTCGTGGCCACGGTGATCGCCAGCGCCGTGATCCCTACCCTGATCGCCAATTTCGCCTTTCTTCCCAGGCACCTGCTGCCGGAGCCTGTTCCGGATGCCTCCCTCCCGGGAGCGGTCCCGGTGACGAACCGGAATGGAGGGGACACCTTGGCGGATGAATAACCCGGTGGTTCGCTGACCGGGGAGGATGGGAACGCGGTTCGTATGCTATGATTTTCTCATTGCTTTCGGGGAAGGCGGGGAGAGGATGGCGTTCCGGGATCTGCGGGAGTTCATGGCTGCGCTCGAGGCGAGGGGGGAGCTCAAGAGGATCCGGGTCCCGGTGTCCGCCGAACTGGAGGCGGCGGAGATCGCCGACCGGGCGATGAAATCGGGCGGCCCGGCCCTGCTCTTCGAGCAGGTGAAGGGTTCCTCCGTCCCCCTCGCGATGAACCTGTTCGGGACGATGGGGCGGATGTGCCTTGCCCTGGGCGTCTCCTCCCTCGACGAGATCGGTGCGCGGATGGCCGAGGTGATCGAGCCGGAGATCCCCACCAACCTCCTCGAGAAGCTGAAGATGCTCCCCAAGCTGGCCCGGCTGGCCGACTTCATCCCGAAGACGGTCTCCTCCGGCCCCTGCCAGGAGGTGGTGGAGCGGGAGAGTCCCTCCCTCTCCTTCCTCCCGGTGGTGAAAACCTGGCCGGGGGACGGTGGGCCCTTCATCACGCTGCCACTGGTGTTTACGAAGGACCCCGGGTCCGGCCGCCGCAACGTCGGGATGTACCGGATGCATGTCTACGACGAGCGGACGACCGGGATGCACTGGCACATCCACAAAGGCGGGGCGCAGCATTACCGGGGGTTCCGGAAAAAGAGGGAGCGGATGCCGGTGGCGGTCGCGCTGGGAGGGGATCCGGCGACGATCTACGCCGCCTCCGCGCCGCTGCCCGAGGATGTGGACGAGATGGTCTTCGCGGGGTTCCTCCGAAAGCAGCCGGTCGAGCTGGTCCGCTGCAGGACGGTCGACATCGAGGTGCCGGCGCACGCCGAGGTGATCCTGGAAGGGTATGTCGACCCGGACGAGCTGCGCACCGAGGGACCGTTCGGCGACCACACCGGTTACTACTCCCTGGCCGACGAGTACCCGGTCTTCCACGTGACCTGCGTGACCCGCCGGAGGGACCCGGTCTACCCGGCGACGATCGTCGGGAAGCCGCCGATGGAGGATGTCTATCTGGGGAAGGCGACGGAGCGGATCTTCCTGCCGCTGCTGCGCAAGATCGTCCCCGAGGTGGTCGACATGAACCTGCCGGTCGAGGGGATCTTCCACAACTTCGCCTTCTTCGCGATCGACAAGCGGTACCCCGGCCACGCCCGGAAGGTGATGAGCGCCGTCTGGGGGATGGGGCTGCTCATGTTCTCGAAGTTCGTCGTGATCTTCGACGCCGACGTGAACATCCAGGATCTCTCCGAGGTGCTCTGGCGGATCGGGAACAACGTCGACCCGAAGCGCGACACGATGATCGTGGAGGGCCCGGTCGACGCGCTGGAGCATGCCTCCCCGGTTCCGCACTACGGGTCGAAGATGGGGATCGACGCGACGCGGAAATGGAAGTCGGAGGGGTTTCACCGCGAGTGGCCCGAGGATATCCGGATGCCGGAGGAGGTCGTGGCCCTCGTCACGAAGCGCTGGAAGGAGTACGGGTTCTGATGCCGCCCCGCCCACCGCAGGTACTGGCTCCGCCGCCGGGGGGCCCCTTGCTCGCGGGGACCCGCTCTTCGGATCGTGTCGTCATCGTGACCTGCGGGGCGGAAGGGGTCGGCTTCGCCGCCTCGGAGGGGGGCTTTGCTTCGCCCGCCCTTCGCCCGCGGATCAATCTTTTTATCTCCGCTCAGCCCCCCTCCTTCGGCTGGCTCCGCCACTTGGAGCGCCCCGTTGCGAGGGCGCGGGGAACTGCGCCACCTGCTGCAGGGGACCCGCAGCGATGCGGGGGGGGTCCACGAGGCGGCGGGGACATTCCTGGTTCAATTCCGGGTGGCGGTAGAGGAGTGTCCCCACAACAGGGTGCCAAATCCGGCGAGTGGAACGGCAGCGAGCGGGCGAAGATCGCGAGCGTAGCCGAGGGGATCCTCCCCGCGAGCGAGGGTCCGTCCACCGCCGGGGGAGGGGGATTCTGATGCTCGGGCGGGTCGGAGTCTATCTCGAGATGATCAAGGTGGCGCACACCGTGTTCGCGCTGCCGTTCGCCTTCATGGGCGCCTTTCTCGCCGCCGGGGGGCTCCCCTCCGGCCGGACCGTCTTCTATGTCGTGCTGGCGATGTTCGGAGGGCGCAGCGCCGCGATGGGGTTCAACCGGCTCGTCGATGCGGAAATCGACGCACGGAATCCCCGCACGAGCGGGCGGGCGATCCCGAAGGGGGAGGTGAGCAAGCCGATGGCGGGGGTCTTCATCTTCCTGTCGGTCCTGCTGCTGCTGCTCTCCGCCGCGAAGCTGAACCCCCTCTGCCTCAAGCTCTCCCCCGTTCTCCTGCTGCTGCTCTTTTCCTACTCCTACACGAAGCGGTTCACCTGGGTCTCCCACGTCGTCCTGGGGGCCTGCCTGGGGGCGGCGCCGCTGGCGGCCTGGATCGCCGTGACCGGGTCGTTCGATCCGCGGGCGCTGGTGATCTCGTTCGCCGTCCTCTTCTGGGTGGCCGGATTCGACATCCTCTATGCCCTCCAGGACATCGAGTTCGACCGGAAGGAGGGGCTCCATTCCATTCCCAGACACCTCGGGGTGGGAGGATCGCTCTGGGTCGCAAGGGGGTGCCATTTCGTCATGGCGGCGCTGCTCCTGGTGGGATATCATATCTTTGCGCTGGGAGGATGGTTCCTGGCCGGGTGGGCGGTCTGCGTGGCGGTGCTGGTCTACGAGCACGCGATCCTGCGCGAGGGCGACCTCTCCCGCCTGAACGTGGCTTTTTTCAACCTGAACGGGATCGTCAGCGTCGCGCTGGGCCTGTTCACCTGTCTCGACCTGGTGCTCTGACGATCGCCTCGCGCGGGGTGCAGGGAAACTCCATGAAGGTGCTGCTCGGCATATCCGGCGCCAGCGGCGCCGTCTACGGCGTCCGCACCGCGGAAGTGCTTCTCTCCCGCGGGGCGGAGCTGCACCTGGTGGTCACGGAGACGGCCTGGCAGATCCTGGGGGAGGAGCTGCCGGCCGAGGGGCGCGACTCCGCCGCGGTTCCGGCCGGGCTGCCCGCGAGGAAGTGGTGGATCGCCGGGCTGCTGCGCGCCGCGCCGGACGCCTTCTCCCTGCATGCCGAGGACGACTTCCGGATCCCCTTCGCCTCCGGCTCGAACCCCCCGGATGCGATGATCGTCGCCCCCTGCTCGATGGGGATGCTCGGACGGATCGCCCACGGGACCGCCTCGTCGGTCCTCTGCCGGTGCGCGGACGTGGCGATCAAGGAGCGGGTGCCGCTGGTCCTGGTCCCCCGGGAGACCCCCTTCTCCGCGATCCACCTGGAGAACATGCTGACGCTGTCCCGGGCCGGCGCGGAGATCCTCCCCGCCTGCCCCGGCTTCTACCACCGGCCGGCCACCGTGGGGCAGATGGTCGATTTCGTCGTCGCGCGCATCCTCTCCCGGATCGGGATCGACGCGGGGCTCGTCCCGCGATGGGGAGAGAGCCCGGAGGAAGCGGGGGAGGCGGCGGGAAGGCGATCGAGGTCCGGCCGATGATCCGCAGGGGTGTCCCGCCGGGGCGGAACCCCCGGGAGAAAGGAGGTCCCTCCATGAAGAAGATCCTGGTGGTCGACGACGAGGAGTATATCCGCGAGCTGTACCGGGACGAGCTGGCCGAGGAGGGGTACCAGGTGGAGCTGGCGGAGGACGGCCAGGAGGCGCTCGGCAAGATGGGCACCTTCCGCCCCGATCTCGTGACGCTCGACGTGAAGATGCCCGGCCTGGACGGGATCGAGGTGCTCCGCAGGATCCGGGAGAAGGACGAATCGGTTCCCGTCCTGCTGGTCACCGCGTTCGGGGAGTTCCGGCAGGATTTCAACACCTGGGCCTCGGACGCCTACATCGTCAAGTCCCACGACACCTCGGAGCTCAAGACGACCGTGCGGAAGCTTCTGGGGGGCAAATGACGGTCGGATCCTTCCTGCTCGAGGCGTTTCTCGGGAGGAATCCGAGGGAGTCCACCCGGGAGGTCGCGCTCGCCGGCGCGATCACCTCGGGCTTCTTCGAGGTCTCCCGGGCGATGAACACGACCGCGGGGAGCCGGCAGGAAAGCCTGGACCTGATCGTGTCCGCGGCCACCTCGATCCTGCGGATGGAGCGGTGTGTCCTCCTGCTCCGGGTCCCGGGGGAGGAGATGCTGGCCCTGCGGGCCGCCGCCGGGATCCCCCGCGGGAAGCAGTTCGAGAAGTACAGCCGGGAGGTCCATGCCGCGGTCTTCGACCGGATCCTGTCGAGCGGTGAGGCGATGCTCGTCTCCGAGGGGCGGGCGGACCGGAACCTGTTGCGGCTGATGCGCCGTCTCGACGTGAAGGGGTTCCTCGCGGCGCCGATCCAGGGGCCCGCCGGCCCGGTGGGGATCCTGGCCGCAGCCACCCCCCTGGACGGGAGGGATCTCTCCGAGGGGGACCTCAAGCTGGTCTCCGTGATGGCGAACTTCGCCGGGGTGACGCTGCAGAACGCCGACCTGGTGGCCAGGCTCGAGCGGAAAGCGAGAAAACTCACCGCGATTTTCGAGGTCAGCAGGGCGCTGAACGAGGAACGGGACCCGAAAATCCTCTTCCAGCTGGTCACCGACCGGGCGGTGGAGCTGATGGGCGCATCCAGCGGGTCGGTGAGTCTCGTCGACCGGGAGTCGGGGCTGCTCCGGATCGAGGCGGAACGGGGGCTGGGCCCCGAGGTGAAGGAGAAGATCCTTCTCCGGATCGGGGAGGGGATCACCGGGTGGGTGGCGAAGGAAGGCAAGGCGGTCCTGGTCCCGGACGTCGGGAGCGACCCGCGGTACGTGGAGGCCAACCCGGAGGTCCGGTCGGAGATGGCGGCTCCGATCCAGTGGGGGGACGAGACGGTGGGGGTGCTGAACCTCGACCACCACAAGCGGGAGGCGTTCGCTCGGGAAGACCTGGAGTTGCTTATCACCTTCGCGAATACCGCCGCTGTGGCGCTTCGGAACGCCAGGGCCCTCGGATTGCGGGAGGGGGAGAAACCGGCCTGACCGCATCACGAGAACTATCCCCCGGAGAAATTATTCTTCATAATGGGCGGGAAATCTTTCCGCGCAAGGAGCACGGGGTCCGCCCATGGGGAACACCGTCCTGATCGCCCGGCCTCTCTGGCCCGTGCTGCAGCAGGCCGCCCGGTTTCTCGCCGGGGAGGGGTACCGGGTCGAGGAGGCGGTTTCCTGGGACCGGCTGCTGGACCCCCGCCTCTCCTGCGGCGATCTATCCGGGGTCTTTCTCGGCGAGTACGGAAACGCGTCCGGCGAGATGGAGACGATCCGCCGCTTCCGGGAGCGCCGGGGCGCCCTGGGAGTGCCGCTCATCCTGGTGGGGGGGATGAACGCCATCCTGCGCGCGGAGCGGTTCCGGGCGTCGGGGGTGGACATGGTCGCCCCGGCCGACCTTTCCGTCTCCGCCCTCGTGGAGCAGGCCCGCCCCCTGCTGCGGTACGGGGCGCTCTACCAGTCGCTCGAGGACGCGAACCGGGCGCTTCGGGAGATGACGCTGCGGGACGAACTGACCGGCCTGCCCAACCGGAGGCACTTTTCCCTGGACCTGGCGCGCAACGTCGAGATGTCGCGGCGAATCGGCCGCCCCCTGTCCTGCATCCTGATGGATATCGACGATTTCAAGCGGGTGAACGACACCTACGGGCACCCGGAAGGGGACTCCGTGCTCCGCCAGTTCGGGACCCTGATTTCCGGCGCGAAGAGGACCTACGATACCGTGGCGAGGCTGGGAGGGGACGAGTTCGCCTGGCTGCTGGTCGACGCCGAGCCGGCGCAGGCCCTCCTGGCGGCCTCCCGGGCGCAGCAGGCGGTCGCGGAGGGGGTGTTCGAGGCCTCCCGGGACCGGCTTTCGCTGACCGCGACCTTCGGGGTCTCCTCGATCGTCCCCGGGGCCGAGATTTCCGGAGACCTCCTTGTCGGCAACGCCGACCGGGCGCTATACTGGGGAAAGGAGAGCGGAAAGAACACCGTGCGGTTTTATCCGCCGAAGAAGGAACGAGGCGATGATAAGAACGATCCTTACCTATCCTGATCCCTTCCTCGCGACGAGGGCGGCTCCCGTCTCGAAGGTGGGCGATTCGGTGCGGACCCTGGTTCGCGACCTGTTCGAGACGATGTACGCCGCGAGCGGGGTCGGCCTCGCGGCCACGCAGATCGGCGTGGGGAAGCGGGTGATCGTGATCGACATCTCCCCGGTCGAGGAGGAGGCGGCCCCGCTGGCGCTCGTGAACCCGGAGATCGTGGAGAGCCAGGGGTGCGTCCAGGGCCCCGAGGGGTGCCTGAGCGTCCCCGGCGTCGAGGGAGAGGTCGCCCGCGCCGAAACGATCCTGGTCCAGGGGATGGACGGGAAGGGATCCCCGCTGACGCTCCGCGCGCAGGGGCTGCTCGCCCGCGCCATCCAGCACGAGATCGACCACCTGGACGGCATCCTGTTCATCGACAGGCTGACCGAACCGGCGGCCTCCGCCCAATAGGTAGTGACCCCCTTCCGCCTGGTGTTCCTGGGGACGCCGGAGTTCGCCGTCCCCTCCCTCGCGGTGCTCGCCGAAACGGAAACCGTCACCCTGGTCGTCACCAACCCCGATCGCCCCGCCGGCCGGGGGAGGACCGTCGCCATGTCCCCCGTGAAGGAGGAGGCCCTTCGCCGCGGCCTTCCGGTCTTCCAGCCGGAGAAGGCCCGCTCCCCAGAGTCGGTGGAGCGGATCCGGGCGGAGCGGCCCGACCTGATCGTCGTGGTCGCCTACGGGCAGATCCTCCCCCAGGCGATCCTGGAAATCCCCCGGAGGTTCTGTGTGAACGTCCATGCCTCCCTGCTGCCGAAGTATCGCGGGGCGGCCCCCATCCACTGGGCGATCGTCCGGGGGGAGACGGCGACCGGGGTGACGATCATGCGGATGGACGCCGGGATGGACACGGGGCCGATGCTCCTGTCGCGGGAGATTCCGATCGGGGAGGAGGAGACCGCCGGGACGATGTTCGAACGGCTCTCCCGGCTCGGGGCCGAGGCGCTGGCGGAGGCGCTCGGGAAGCTCCGGGAGGGGACCCTGCGGGAGATCCCCCAGGACGGCTCGCAGGCGACCTATGCCCCGATGCTGAAAAAAGAGCATGGCACGGTCGACTGGGGGAAGAGCGCCCGGGAGATCCGGGACCTGGTCCGGGGGATGACCCCTTGGCCCTCCGCGTACACCATGCACGGGGGGAGGACGCTCAAGATCCTGTCGGCCGCTCTCGGGGAAGGGAAGCGGGAGGAGGCGGTCGCTCCCGGAGAGGTCCTCTCGGTGGGGAAGGACGGCATCGCGGTCGCCTGCGGGGAAGGATCGATCCTCCTGACCCGGGTCCAGCCGGAGGGGGGAAGGGCGATGCCCTCGTGGCAGTATGCGCAGGGACGGCGCATCGGGAAGGGGGAGCGGCTATCCCGGTAAGGGCTTCCGCGCTCCGTGTCCTGACCCGGGTCGACCGGGGCGGGGCCTATGCCGACATCCTCCTCGACCGGGAGCAGCGCAGGTTCGCCGACCCGCGGGACCGTGCGCTTCTCACGGAGCTGGTGATGGGGACGCTGCGAAGGCGCGGCATCCTCGACCATTCCCTCTCCCTGCACCTGGAACGCCCGATCGACAAGGCCGATCCGGTGGCGCGCAACGCCCTGCGGCTGGGGGCCTACCAGCTCTTCTACCTGCGGGTGCCGGGGCGCGCCGCCCTCCACGAGACGGTCGAAGCCGCCAAGGCGCTCCGGGGGGATCGGATCGGCGGACTGGTGAACGCGGTGCTGCGCGCGCTGCTCCGATCCGGGGAGGAGCCCGGAAGGAGCGCGGTCGAGCTCTTCGCCCCCCCGGCGCTTTACGCGGCGCTCTCCGGATCGCTCGGGCGGGAGGAGGCGGACGCCTTCCTCGCCGCGTCGCTGGAGCGCCCTCCCTTCACCATCCGGGCGAACCGGTTCCGCACCACGCGGGAAGGGCTGCTCTCCCGCCTGTCGAACGCCGGGATGGATCCTTCCCCCTGCCGGTTCGCGCCGGACGGGATCGTGCTGGGGGAGCCCGGCATGGTGCACGCCGACCCGGGATTCCGCTCGGGGGGCTATCTCGTGACCGACGAGGGGGCCCAGCTGATCGCCCCGCTGCTTTCCCCCGCCCCCGGCGAGGAGCTGCTCGACGCCTGCGCCTCCCCGGGGGGGAAGACGACCCACCTGGCGGCGCTCGCCGGCGGGAAGGCGAGGATCGTCGCGACCGATCTCCCGGGGAGGCTGCGCGCGCTGGAGCAGACCGTCTCCCGTCTCCAGGTCACGGGGGTGAGCCTGCGCCCCCACGATTATTCCGGAGGCCGGCTGCCGAAGCGGGCGGGAGAGTTCGACAAGATCCTCGTAGACGCCCCGTGCACCGGGATGGGGGTGATCCGCAGGAACCCGGACGCGAAGTGGCGGTTCCTTCCGGCCGATCCCGCCCGGATGGCGCGCCTCCAGCGATCGCTCCTTTCGAACGCCTGGGAATCGCTCCGCCCGGGGGGGCTGCTGGTCTACTGCACCTGCACCCTCTTCCGGGAGGAGAACGAGCAGGTGGTGGAGTCCTTCCTGGCGGAGCGACCGGACGCGCTGCCGGTGCGGGAGCCGCCGCCCGGATGGCAGGGCCCGGCGGAGGCCTGGACCGCGGAAGGGTATCTTCGGCTCCTGCCGCACCGCCACGGCACCGACGGGTTCTTCGCGGCGATCCTGGCCCGGACGGGGAGGCAGGCGCGTGCGGGGAGCGGGGGCGAGAAGGGTCCCCTCCGCCGCCGCCCGCGTGGTAGAATCGACCGGACCGCAGCGTAAGGGGGAAGCCGCATGGAGTACTACATCGCGCCGTCGCTGCTGTCGGCCGACTTCGGCCGGCTCGCGGAGGAGGTGGCCGCCGTGGAGAAGGCGGGGGCCGACCTGCTCCACATCGACGTCATGGACGGCCGGTTCGTCCCCAACATCACCATCGGCCCCCCCGTGGTGGCCGCGATCAGGAAGTGCGCGAAGCTTCCGCTCGACGTCCATCTGATGATCGTGGAGCCGGAGAAGTATCTGGAGGCCTTCGCCGCGGCCGGGGCCGACGTGATCACCGTCCATGCCGAGGCGACCCCGCACCTGCAGCGGGCGGTCGCCCGGATCCGGGAGCTGGGGAAGAAGGCGGGGGTGTCGCTCAACCCTTCGACCTCCCTTTCGGCGATCGAGTGGGTCCTCACCGACGTCGACATGGTGCTGCTCATGACCGTCAACCCGGGGTTCGGCGGCCAGGACTACCTTCCCGCGATGACCGGGAAGATCGAGCTCCTCCGCTCCCAGCTCTCCCGGACCGGCCTTGCGGTCGACATCGAGGTGGACGGGGGGATCAAGGAGGACAACGTCGAGACGGTGGTGCGGGCCGGGGCCAACGTGATCGTCTCCGGCTCCGGGATCTTCGGGACAGGGGACTACGGGAAGACGATCGCCGGAATGCGGAAGCGGATGAAGGCGGCGGCTTCCGTCCAGGCGCAGGGAGCGCCGGGAGGCGCCCGGCCATTCCATCGGGAGGAGAAGCGATGAGTCGTGTCGAGATCGGCCTCTGGCAGCTCGAGGTCCGGGGGCAGAAATGCGTCGAGGCCCTCCGGAAGAACGGGTTCGACGCCGAGTACCACGGCACCAGGGAATCGGTCCGGGAGCGGGTGCTCACGGAGTGCGACAAGGCGGAGACGATCGGGTTCGGCGGCTCCACCTCGATCGCCGAGATGGGGATCTACGATTCGCTGGCCGCGAGCGGCAAGACGCTGTTCGACCACGGGCGCGTGCCCAAGGAGGAGAAGGCGGCGGCCCGGCTCGGCCAGCTCACCTGCGACCTGTTCCTCACCGGGACCAACGCGGTCACCCTCGACGGCTGCCTGGTGAACCTGGACATGAACGGGAACCGCACGAACGCGATGACCTTCGGCCCGAAGAAGATCGTCGTCGTCGCGGGGGGGCAGAAGGTGGTCGCCGGCGTGTCGGAGGCGATCCGGCGGATCAAATCGGTGGCCGCCCCTCGGAACACGAAGCGGCTCGGCCTCGGGACGCCCTGCGCCACGTCGGGCTTCTGCGAAAACTGCGACCATCCCCAGCGGATCTGCCGCGTCTACTCGATCATCGAGCGCAAGCCGCCTCACTCGGACATCTCCGTGCTGGTCTGCGGCGAGCCGCTGGGACTGTAGGGGGGGATCGCCTTGCCGGTCACCTTTCTCGGGTTTCTGCTGGTCGGGGTCGTCACCGGCGCCGCGTCGGGGATGTTCGGGATCGGCGGCGGGGTCGTCGTCATCCCCGCGATGGTCTACCTCTTCGGCTTCAGCCAGAAGACGGCCGTCGGGACCTCCCTCGGGATGCTCCTTCCGCCGATCGGGATCCTGGCCTTCCTCCAGTTCTACAAGGCGGGACATGTCAACGTCGCGGCCGCCCTCCTGCTGATCGCCGGGTTTCTCGCCGGGTCGTACCTCTCCGCCTCCTACACGGTCGCGCTGCCCGACCTCTTCCTCAAGCGCGCCTTCGGGGGGCTTCTGATCGTGATGGGGGTGATCTACATATTGACGGCCCGGTAGCGGCGTTGCTACCATTACACGGTCGTTCGGGATGTGGCTCAGCCTGGTAGAGCACCTGGTTCGGGACCAGGGGGTCGCTGGTTCAAATCCAGTCATCCCGACCATGAAAACCACGGGTTACGGCTTCCCGGGCCGTAACCTTTTTCATTTTGTGACCATCTTTTTCCCCGGCTTCCCAATCCGGCAGGCATTCGACCGCCTTTCTCTTGTGCTCGGGGGTGAGGTGGGCGTACCGCTCGGTCATCGCTGCGGTCTTGTGGCCGAGGATCTCCCCGATCGTCCGCAAGGGCACTCCCGCCATCGCCATGTGGGAGTCGGCATTATGCCGCAGGTCGTGGAAGTGCCCGACCGAGAAGGAGGAGACCATGCGGATTGACGAATCCTTGGCTGCCTTAACCTCCAG
>MGPV01000056.1:11555-14188 GCA_001797615.1 Deltaproteobacteria bacterium GWC2_65_14 | reverse complement strand
CTGGACACCGACGCCCACCACGGGGACGGGACCCGCGATCTCTTCTCCGCCGATCCCGACATCCTGCACGTCTGCGTCTGCGGGGGACACTACGAGTCCCCCGACGGGACGAAGGTCGACCTGGCCTATTCCTCTCCCCGGGGACGGAGATCGCCGGGAGCGTCGATGAACGACCTCTACTTCGACCTGGTGGAGGAGCAGTTCCCCCGCCGGCTGCGCGAGTTCCGCCCCGACCTGCTCTTCTGGTACTTCGGGTTCGACACCCACCAGGGGGACTACGGCGACATCGGACTGACCGGGCCCTGCTTCTGGCGGATCGCCTCGCGGATGGTGGAGCTGTCGGAGGAGGTCTGCGGCGGGAAGCTCGCCGTGGTCCTGGGGGGCGGCTCCCACACGCAGCTGGCCACCTCCCTGATCCCCCCGATCATCGAGCGGCTGGCGGGGCTTCCCTCCTCTACCTGAAGGCGTGACAGCCGGCGCACGCCCCGCCGGACAGGTTGTGCTCCTTCTTGTCGTTGTGGCAGGCGAGGCAGTCGTCGCGTCCCGCGACCGTCCACGCATGAGGCCGGTGGCACTCCGTGCAGGAGAGGTCGGGGTGCTCCCCCTTCCGGTGGAGCCCTTTCGGCTTCCCGTGGCAGTCGCCGCAGGCGACGACCGGCTGCGCCTCGATCTTCTTCCGGTGGCAGTCGGCACACTCCATCGACATCATCGGCGCCTTGACGTCGATCTTGTGGCATTCCGCGCAGTTGTCGGGGGGGCGGTATCCCGCGGCGTGGCAGTCGCTGCACAGGATCCGGGCATGCTTCC
Organism: Deltaproteobacteria bacterium GWC2_65_14; assembly: GCA_001797615.1. Lineage (NCBI taxonomy): Bacteria > Deltaproteobacteria > Deltaproteobacteria bacterium GWC2_65_14. The sequence continues at coordinate 13,381 of MGPV01000056.1, read as the reverse complement.
CTTCCAGCTCCATCGGGTGCCACTTCATCTTCGGCCCGGGCATCATCGAGCCGAGGGGGGTGATGGGGCCGCGCTCCGGCATGGTGTGGCAGACCGAGCACTCCATGGTCAGGACCTTCCCGGTCCTGGTGACATGCTTTTCGTCGTGGCACCGGAAGCAGCCAGGCCAGTTCCGGTGGCCGATGTTCGACGGGTAGGTCTTCCAGTTCACCTTCATGTCCGGGAAGACGCTGCGGTCGTAGAGGGTGATCGCCGTCTCGATCGCCTTCTCCACGTCCGCCTTCCGGGCCTGGTAGACGGCCGGATATCGGTCCCGGTAGAAGGTCGCGATGGTGCTCCGCAGTCCTTCGTGCGCCTTTTCCCGGGTCGGGTACTCCACGACGAGGGCGTCCACGACCGTCTTCTTCACCCAGGGAAGGGTCCTCGAGATGAGATGGGAGGCCATCGCCTTGTCGACCGCCGCCTCGGGGGGTTCGTAGATGTGGGTGGGGCGGTTGTGGCAGTCCATGCAGTCCATCTCTTTTTTCGGGAGTGTGGCGAGTTCCTTCGGATCCCCGGTGTAGTCCCGGCTGACGTATTCGTCCTCCGTCCCGTCTGACCGGGTCGCCCGGAACCAGGGGATCGTCTGCAGCTGGCGGTCCGACGCGACATACTCGACGCGGTTTTCCGTGATCATGTGCCAGTGGATGCCGGCGTTTTCCCCGATCTTTCCGCTTCCCCCCCCGGTCTTGACCCCGAGGCTGATCTGCTCCGGGGTGTTCCGCTCGTCGTACCGGAAGTGGGGGATCTGCAGGAGCTGGGTCCCGAAGAACTTCGCCGGCCAGTGGCACTCCTCGCAGGTCTCCCGGGCGGGACGCAGGTTCTCGATCGGGGTCGGGATCGGCCTCGGGTAGGATCCGGTCACCACCGCGAGGACCTGCCGCGCGCCGGAGATCTTCGACTTCACGTACCAGGAGGCGCCCGATCCGACGTGGCACTCCACGCAGGAGACCCGGGAGTGGGGCGAGCCCTGGTAGGCCGCGAACTCCGGCTCCATCACCTTGTGGCAGAGCTGGCCGCAGAAGGAAACGGTTTCCGTGTAGAGGAAGGCGTGGTAGGAGACGAAGGCCAGCAGGATCGCCAGGAACGAGGAGCCCAGGACCGCGTAGCCGAACTTCTTCCGGGTGCCGGGGTTGTTCAGGTCGAGCAGGGGGTAGGGGAGGGCCTCGTCCACGCCGAGCCGCCGACGGCGCAGGCTTTCCCGCCGCATCCCGTAGAGGAACAGCGCCGCCCCGAACGTGAAGAAGGCCGGGAAGACCAGGTAGGAGAAGATCCCGATGTAGGGGCTGTGGCGCTTGAAGCTGATCTGGAGCAGCAGGGAGAAGAGGGTCAGCAGGATGCTGATGATGGAGACGTAGGCGCCGAAGAAGCTGACGGCGTTCCGGTAGAGACCCTTCTGGTTGTTCCCCTGCGTCGCGGCGTTGTTCTTCTGCGTCATGGCGGCCCCCTTTTCTTCCGGGCGCCCGGGTCGCCCGGTGTGTTCCGGTCACCGTCCCCGGGAGTCCGTTCCTGCCGGATATCGGCCATTGTTCCCCGGGAATCCCCCTTCGCTGCAGGGTGTCGTGGAGTCCTACTCCGGATCGGGGGGGCGGACGCGGCCTCTTCCCGTCTTGGTCTGACTCCGGCGGAGCTTGGCCGTGAGCCTGCGCTCCCGGGACTGGCGCGTGGGCCGGGTTTTCTTCCGCGGGCGCTCCGGCTCTGCGGCCCTCCGGATCAGGGCGAGGAGGCGCTCCCGGGCGTCCCGGCGGTTCTTCTCCCGCGAGCGGAACCGGCGGGCCTCGAGGACC
>MGPV01000056.1:10410-11547 GCA_001797615.1 Deltaproteobacteria bacterium GWC2_65_14 | reverse complement strand
CTCGGCGTTCACGCGTTTCCCCGCCAGCCGGGCCAGCCGCTTCCGGACCTCGTCCGGGATCGACCGGGAGTTCCTCAGGTCGAAACGAAGCTGGACCGCCGTGGCCACCTTGTTCACATGCTGGCCGCCGGGGCCCGACGAGCGGACGAACTTCTCCTGGATCTCGCTCTCGTCGAGGACGATTCGATCTGCGAAAGGAGCCATCCCCTGATGATACCCCGGGCCTACCACTCCTTCAGGATGAATCCGATGCCGAACCGGTTGGCGGGAGTTGCTCCGGCCCCGCGAGGATCCGTCTCCCGGTGCTGCGCGCGATCCCCTTGAGCATCCCGGTGAAGATCCGGTGGTGGAACGGTCCCACCCCCTTCCAGTAGAGGACCCCCGCCAGTCCCCGGGGGGCGAAGGTGGAGATCTGATGAAGCCGGGTGGCCCCGTCCCGGTCCCGGTGAATCCGGAACTCCAGCGTGGCGCACCCGGGCAGCTTCATCTCGGCCACCAGGAGGAGGCGGCGGTTCGGTTCGACGGCGGCGACCCTCCAGAAGTCGAGCGGGTCCCCGGGGGCAAGCTCCCGCTCGTCGCGGCGCCCCTTCCGGAGCCCGGGGCCTCCGGCCATCCGGTCGAGCAGCCCCCGGAGCGACCAGAGGCGGTCTGCGTAGTACCAGCCCCTCGACCCCCCGATCCGGGCCACCGAATCCCACACCTCCTCGGGGGAGGCCTCCAGGGCGATGGCATGGTGGTCTGTGTAGACGGTTCCCCCCGCCCAGGCCGGATCTCCGGGCAGCGTCCCCGCTTCGGGGAACCGCTCCGCCCCCGCGGACTCCTCCGGTGCACCATACTCCCAGCGTCCGCTGCGCAGCGCTTCCCGGACCGCGCCCCGGCAATCGAGCAGGTCGACCGGGATCCGCTCCCGGATCCGGTTGTCTCGGCAGACCAGCCGGCTGGAAAGCCCTTCGGCCAGCGGCCTGGCCAGGATGGCGGGGACCGGCGTGATCAGGTGGATCCAGTAGGAGCTGAGGCGGGGGGTGAGCACCGGGACCGGGACGATCCGGCGTTTCGGAAGGTCCGCCTCCTCCGCGTAGAGACGCATCAGCTGCCGGTAGGTGACGATGTCGGGGCCGCCGATGTCATAGACCTCCC
>MGPV01000056.1:0-10361 GCA_001797615.1 Deltaproteobacteria bacterium GWC2_65_14 | reverse complement strand
CCGGATCGAGATCGGCTGCGACTCCGTCCCGACCCACCGCGGGGTGACCATCAGGGGAAGCCGGTCCACCAGGTACCGGAGGATCTCGAACGACCCGCTGCCGGCGCCGATCACCATCGCCGCCCGCAGGGTGGTGACCGGCACGGGGCCGGAAGCGAGGATCTCCCCCACCTCGGCCCGGGAGCGGAGATGCTCGCTCATCCCTCCGCCCGGCTCGACGAGCCCCCCGAGGTAGATTATCCGGGAAAGTCCGGCGCTCTCGGCGGCCCGCGCCATGTTGCCCGCGCCGTCCCGGTCGGCGGACGAAAAATCGTGCTGGCCGGGGACCATCGAGTGGACGAGGTAATAGGCCGCTTCACATCCGGAGCAGGCCCTGCGCAGCGATTCGGCGTCGTGGACGTCCGCCTCCGCCAGTTCGACCCCGTCGTCCGCGGCGAAGGGCCGGAGGCGAAGCTTGGACACCGACCGTCCTGCCGCGCGGACGGGGAACCCCATCGCCCGAAGGCGCGAAACGAGGCGGGCTCCGACATACCCGGTCGCCCCGGTGACCAGGATAGGCTTCACGCCCCCGGGTTCCATGCCATGGGAACTCCTCCCGTCCGGTCCGGGGAGGGGCCGGGTCACGTGCGGAAAGCTCCGGCGGGCCCGAAATCCGGAAACCGAATGTGTACAATAGGATTCTATATCATTGAAGGAAAGGGTGAACGGATGACGCCCCGGTTGCTTTCCCTGATGCTGGCAATCGTCCTGTCCGCGGGATGCGCTGCGGGACGCTACGCCCAGGGCCCGCACGAGGAGGTTCCCTACCCCCCGAAGGAGAAACCGAAGGCGGAGGAGATCCGGCATGTTCCCACCGGCCTTGAGGTCTCGATCGAGGGGGCGATGGAGATGCTCTCCGGGGCCCGGCTGATCTGCGTGGGGGAGACCCACGACAACATCCATGCCCACCGGGTGGAGCTGACCGTGATCCGGGAACTGCACAACCGGTTCCCGGGGCGGGTCGCCGTCGGCATGGAGATGTTCCGCGAGCCCCAGCAGGAGGCTCTCGACCGGTGGACGGGGGGGGAGCTCTCCGAGCTCGAATTCCTGAAGGAGTCGAAGTGGTACGACAACTGGGGCTCCGACTTCGGGTACTACCGGGAGATCCTGCGGTTCGCGCGGGAGAACCGGATCGACGTCGTAGCGCTGAACCCCTCCCGGGAGCTCCAGGAGGCGGTGAGCCGCTCCGGGCTGGACAACGTGTCGGAGGAGCTCCGGGCGAAGCTTCCCGAGATGGGCCCGCCCGACCTATGGCAGCGGGCGGCGATGAGGGGGATCTTCGGGGGCCACCTTCCCACGGAGGGGATGTTCGACTCCTTCTTCCGGGTGCAGGTGCTGTGGGAGGAGACGATGGCGTCGAGGATCGTCGACTACCTGAAAAGCCCCCGGGGAGAAGGGAAGAAGATGGTGATCCTCGCCGGGGGGTGGCATGTCCGGCACGGGTTCGGGATTCCCAAGAAAGTGATCCGGCGGATGCCGATGCCCTATGCCATCCTCCTGCCGCAGGAGATCGAGGTCCCCGAGGAGAAGCGGGACCAGATGATGGAGGTGGAGCTTCCCCGGAGTCCGCTGCTGCCCGCCGACTTTTTCTGGTACGTCCCCTACGAGGACCTCGAAGGGAAGCGGATGCGGCTGGGGGTGCGGATCGACTCGCACGAGGGGCGGGTGGTCGTGCAGAGGGTGGAGGAGGGATCCCCCGCGGAGAAGGCCGGCATCCCGGAGGGGTGCGAGATCGTCTCCTTCGACGGGAACCCGGTCACCGACACCACCGACCTCTTCTACTGGATCGCGGAAAAGCGGGAAGGGGACGTAGCGATCGTGGTCTACCGCCTGGACGGGGTGGAGCGGCAGGCGGAGGTCACCTTCTTCCGGATGCCGAAGAGGAAAGCGCACCGGTGACCGTCGACACGCCGGGGATTATACTGGGGGAACGATGCCGTTTCTGGTCCGGATGATGGCGAACGCGGTGGCGATCCTGCTGATCGCCTACCTGCTGCCCTCGGTCCTCTCCACGGACGGGGTGATGGCGGCGCTCGCGGCCGCCTTCGTCCTGGGGCTGGCGAACGCCGTCGTCCGCCCGCTGTTTATCCTGCTTACCCTTCCGATCACCGTCCTCACCCTGGGAATCTTCCTGCTGGTGATCAACGGGCTGCTCCTCTGGGGGGTCTCCGGGCTCGTCCCCGGCTTCCATGTCGGCGGGTTCTTCGGGGCGGTCGCCGGGTCGGTGCTGATCAGCCTGTTTTCCGCGATGCTGACGAGCGTGGTTACGTGACCCTCCGCGTCGAATTTCTCGGAGGCGCCCGGGAGGTCACCGGCTCCTCGATCCTCGTGCGGAGCGGCCGCGGGACCTTTCTGGTCGACTGCGGGATGTTCCAGGGAGGAGCGGAGAGCGACCGGAAGAACGCGAGGAAGTTTCCGGTCTCCCCCTCCGAGGTCGACTTCGTGCTCGTGACCCATGCCCACATCGACCATACCGGCCTGCTGCCGAAGATCGTCCGGGACGGCTTCCGCGGAAGGATCTTCGCGACCGCGGCGACCGCGGACCTGATGGGGATCATGCTCCCCGACTCCGGACACATCCAGGAGAAGGAGGCGGAGTGGAGGGGAAATCGCCGGAGGCGGGCGGGGAGGCGGGACGGGGCGCCGCTCTACACCGAGGCGGACGCGCTGGCGGTGCTCCCCCGGATCGTCCCGGTGAAGTACGGGGAGGAGGTATCGCCCGCGCCCGGGATCCGTGTCCGGTTCCTGGACGCGGGGCATATCCTCGGGTCGGCGATCCTGTCGGTCACGGTGCAACACGGCGGGACGGAGCGTCGGCTGGTCTTCTCCGGCGACCTCGGCCACCGGGGGCTTCCGATCGTCCGCGACCCCACCCCGGTCGACCGGGCGGATGCCGTGGTCCTGGAGTCGACCTACGGGAACCGGGTGCACAAGGGGATGGAGGATACGATCGGGGAGTTCGAGCACGCCGTGACCGACACCCTCGGAAGGAAAGGGGGAAACGTGGTCATCCCCGCCTTCGCCGTCGGCCGCACCCAGGACATCCTCTATCTTCTCGCGGAGCTGACCCGCCGGGGGAGACTCTCGGGGCTCACCGTACATATCGATTCCCCCCTGGCTGCGGAGGCCACCCGGATCACCCGGCGGCACCCGGAGTGCTTCGACGAGGAGACCCGGAACGTGTACGCCTGGTGGGAGAAGAACCCCGGCGCGCTGAAGGTCGTCCTCACGAAGAGCGTCCAGGAGTCGATGGCGCTGAACTCGCTCCGGGGGGGCGGGATCATCCTCGCCGGGAGCGGGATGTGCGAGGCGGGAAGGATCAAGCACCACCTCAAGCACAACCTGTGGCGGAAGGAGTCCAGCGTCGTCATCGTCGGGTTCCAGGCGCAGGGGACGCTGGGGAGGAAGATCGTCGAGGGGGCGAAGCGGGTCCGGATCTTCGGCGAGGAGGTCGCCGTCGCCGCCGACGTCTACACGATCGGGGGACTTTCCGCGCATGCCGACCGGGACGACTTGCTGGCCTGGGCCGGCGGCTTCCGGTCGAAGCCGGGCCGGGCCTTCGTCGCCCACGGGGAGGAGTCGGTGTCGCTGGGGTTCGCCGGGGCGCTCCGGGAGCGGTTCGGATGGGACGCCGACGTCCCTTACCCGGGCCGGCCGATCGAACTGTAGGGGGAGAGGGGATGGGGCGGGTGCGGGGAAACCGAAGCAAAAGATCCTGGTGGGTGCGTCTCGCGGGGGCACTCCTCCTGGCTTCCGCCTGGGCGCTCCTCGCCCCCGGGGGGCTTTCGGCGCACACCCGGGAAGATCCGCAGGACGAGATCCTCCGGTCGATCGGCGTGGACGAGCACCTCGGGGACCGGGTGCCCGGGGACGCCACGTTCCGAGACCATACGGGGAAGATCGTCCGCCTCGGCGACTATTTCGGAAACGGGCCGATCCTCGTGACCCTGAACTATTACACCTGCCCCATGCTCTGCCCCCTGACCCTGCAGAACCTCCTCGACACGGCGAGGGAGATCGGGGGGATCTCCCTGGGGGACGACTACCGGATCCTGACGATCAGCATCGACCCCGGCGACCGGGTCGAGACGGCCCGCGCCAGGGCGGGGGAGATCCACTCCCGGATGGAAGGGACGGCGGATCCCGCCTCGCGATGGCCGTTCCTGGTCGGGGACGAGGAGGCGATCGGTGCGGTCACCCGCGCCGTCGGCTTCCGGTACCGGAAGGTGGGGGCGGAGTTCGCCCATCCCGACGTGAACATCCTCCTGACCCCGGAAGGAAGGATCTCCCGCTACCTGTACGGGGTGGAGCAGGACCCCACGACCCTGAAGCTGGCGCTGATCGAGGCGGCCGGCGGAAAGATCGGGAGCTCCGAGGTCCTGAACCGGGTGCTCCTCTACTGCTTCCAGTACGACCCCGCGGGGAGACGGTATGCCCTGTATGCGCGGAACATCATGAAGGCGGGAGGCGTCCTGACGCTGGTGCTGCTCGGGGCCCTGTATCTGGTTCTCTGGAAACGCCGGGAAAAGCTGCCGAAACCGGCGTTGGGGGGGGGAGGATGACGAGCGCATTCGCGGCGCAGGAGGCGGTCTCCCGGACGGCAGGGCAGGTCGATGCCCTCTTCTGGTTCATCTTCGGGATCTCCCTCTTCTTCTTCCTCCTGGTGGAGGGGCTGCTGATCGGATTCGCGATCCGGTACCGGAGGCGGAAAGGGGAGGAGGCGGTGGCCACCTCCGACGTGAAGGGGAGCTTCCTGCTGGAGGCGATCTGGATCCTGATCCCCTCCCTCGTGGTGCTGGCCTTCTTCCTCTACGGCTACGTGGTCTTCCGGGAGATGCGGTCCCCCCTGCCCGGCGCATCCGACATCCAGGTCGTCGCGAGGCAGTTCCTGTTCGAATTCCGGTATCCGGACGGCCGGTCGACCGTCGGCGAGCTGCGCGTGCCGGTCGGGAAACCGGTCAAGCTCATCCTCTCCTCCGAGGACGTGATCCACAGCTTCTTCCTCCCGGCGTTCCGGACCAAGCAGGACATGGTGCCCGGCCGGTTCACCTCCCTCTGGCTCGAACCGCAGCGGGAGGGGACCTTTGAAATTTTCTGCGCCGAGTATTGCGGGGTCGGCCATTCGGGCATGCGGGCGACGCTCCACGTGATGCCGGAGGCCGGGTATGCTGCCTGGGCCGCGGCGGGAAGCGGGAGCGGCACGGCCTCCCCGGCGGAGCGGGGGAAGGCGCTGGCGGAGAAGTCCGGATGCCTGGGATGCCACTCCGTCGACGGAACGGCGAAGATCGGCCCCACCTTCCGGGAGATCTACGGCCGCCGGACGGTCCTTTCGGACGGACGGGAGGTGGCCGCGGACGAGGAGTATCTCCGGGAGTCGATCGTGGACCCGGGGGCGAAGATCGTGAAGGGGTACCCGAACGTCATGCCGACCTTCAAGACCTCCCTCTCCCCCGACGACATCGCGGATGTCGTGGTCTACCTGAAGGGGATCGGGGGGAAGGAGGGGAGGAAATGAGGCGGCCCCCGGGAGACCGGTTTCGCATCGCCATGCCCGGAAAGGTCATCGCATACGGTGAGAATCCGGGAACGGGGGTGAGGCGGTGAGGGAAGAGGCGGGCGGGAACCGGGGATACCTCGAAAAGAAGGGCTTCTGGTCCTGGGCCGCGACCCACGACCACAAGCGGATCGGGGTGATGTACCTGTGCACCACCCTCTTCTTCTTCCTGATCGGGGGGATCTTCGCCCTTCTTCTCCGGATCAAGCTCCTCTACCCCGGGCAGGAGATCTTCAGCGCTTACGTCTACAACGTGCTGTTCACCCTGCACGGGTCGGTGATGATCTTTCTCTTCATCATCCCCGCCATCCCGTCGGGGCTGGGGAACTTTTTCATCCCGCTCCAGCTGGGAGCCCGGGACGTGGCGTTCCCCCGGATCAACCTGATGAGCTACTGGGTCTTCGTGGCGGGGATCCTCGTCATCCTGGCCTCCCTCCTGCGGCCGATGGATACCGGGTGGACCTTCTATACCCCGCTTTCGGCGAAGACGGCGGCGGACGTCACCCTCCTCTCCTTCGGGATCTTCCTCGTCGGGATGTCCTCCATCCTCACCGGGCTGAATTTCATCGTGACGATCCACACGATGCGCGCCCCGGGGATGAGCTGGCACAGGATGCCCCTCTTCCTCTGGTCGATGTACGCCACCAGCATCATCCAAGTGGTGGCCACGCCGGTCGTCGGGATCACCTTCCTGCTCCTGGCCATGGAGCGGCTCTTCGGCATCGGCTTCTTCGATCCCACGAAGGGGGGCGACCCGATCCTGTTCCAGCACTTCTTCTGGTTCTATTCCCATCCCGTGGTCTACGTGATGATCCTCCCGGCCATGGGGATCATCTCGGAGGTGATCCCGGTCTTTTCCCGCAAGCCGATCTTCGGGTACAAGGCGATTGCCTACTCCTCGGTGGCGATCGCGCTCTTCGGCTTCTTCGTCTGGGGGCACCACATGTTCGTGAGCGGGATGTCGGCCACCGCCGCCATCATCTTTTCCCTGCTCACCTATTCCGTCGCGGTCCCGACCGCGATCAAGGTCTTCAACTGGATCGCCACCCTCTACCGGGGGTCGATCACATTCGAGGCCCCGATGCTCTACGCGCTCACCTTCATCTTCCTCTTCGTCGTCGGGGGGCTCACCGGGATGTTCCTCGGAGCGCTGGGGACCGACGTCCACCTCCACGACACCTATTTCATCGTGGCCCACTTCCACTACACGATGATGGGGGGTACGGTGATGGGGCTGCTCTCGGGGCTCCATTTCTGGTTCCCCAAGATCACGGGGAGGAGGCTGAGCGAGAAGCTGGCGCGGATCGGCTGGGCGCTCATCTTCGTCGGATTCAACGTCACCTTTTTCGTCCAGTTCATTCTCGGGTTCGAGGGGATGCCGAGACGGTACGCCGAATACCCGGACCGGTTCCAGTCGCTGAACGTCGTCTCCACCGTCGGGTCGTGGCTCCTCGCCGTCGGGATCCTGGTCATGTTCTGGAACTTCATCCGCGGGCTTACCCGGGGCAGCCCGGCACCGGCGAACCCGTGGGGAGGGCTGACACTGGACTGGGCGACCGCCTCCCCGCCGTCGACGGAGAATTTCGAGGAGATTCCGACCGTCTCCGACTGGCCCTATGGGTACCGGAAGAAAGAGGGAGGACGATGAGCTACCGTTCCCCGGACACCGAAACGGCCGGGATGGAGGCCGCCGCGGGGCATGGGCATGCCGACCCGGCGCAGGCCCGTGAGGCAGCCACCCTCGGGCTCTGGACCTTCCTGGCGACCGAGGTGCTCCTCTTCGGGGGGCTCTTCACCGCCTACGTCGTCTACCGGATCCGCTACCCGCGGATGTTCCACGAGGGTCACCTGAAGCTCGACCGGGTTCTGGGGTCGGTGAACACCCTGATCCTCATCTGCAGCAGCCTGACCGTCGCCCTGGGGATCGTAGCCATCCGGCGGGGGAAGGTGCGGCACCTGCGTCGGTACCTCGTCCTGACGATCCTTCTGGCGGCCGGCTTTCTCGGGATCAAGGTCGTGGAGTACTCCGACAAGTTCGCCCACGGCATCCACCCCGGCACCGACATCTTCTTCTCCCTCTACTTCATGCTGACCGGGCTCCACGGCCTCCACGTGATCGCCGGAATGGTCGTGCTCGGCGCGGTCGCGGTGCTCGCGGGGCGGGGGATGTTTTCCGAGGGCTACCACACCCCGGTGGAGCTCTCGGGGTTATACTGGCATTTCGTGGATCTTGTCTGGATCTATCTCTTTCCGCTGCTCTACCTGGTCGGATAGGAGGCGCCATGGAAACGATACGGAACGGCTTGTCCGGCACCCGGGTCTACGTCGCCGTGTGGGCCGCCCTGGTCTTGCTGACCGGGATCACCGTGCTGGTCTCCTATGTGTACCTCGGGATGATCAACGTCGCGGTGGCCCTGATCATCGCATCGGTCAAGGCGTCGCTGGTCGCCCTGTTCTTCATGCACCTGAAGCACGAAAGCCGGCTCGTGTGGGGGTTCGCTCTCACGCCGATCCTGTTCCTGGTGATCATCATCGCGGGGACGCTGTCCGACACCCTGTTCCGGTAGAGGCCGGACGGGGGACGCGCGGCGAGAAACGGGAGGGAGGCGATGCTCGGGAAAGCGACGGTCGGTCTGCTCTTTCTCCTGCTGGTGTGGGGGAACCTTGTCGCGGGATTGAAGGCGGGGCTGGCCTGCCCCGACTGGCCGCTCTGCCACGGGAAGATCCTTCCCCCCTTCCGCGTCGACATCTACATGGAGTTTTTGCACCGGGTCCTTGCCGCCGTCGCAGGGGGCGCGCTCCTGATCCTCTCCCACCTCCGGTTCCGGGCCTACCGGGGAGGGGCCAGGGCGGTGCCGCTGCTGGCGGTGGCCCTGCTGGCGGGAGAGATCGTCATGGGGGGGCTGGTCGTCCTGCTGGAGCTTCCGGTCCAGCTCACCACGGTCCATTTCCTCACGGGGCTGCTGATCTTCCAGCTCGCCTACTACATGATGGCCTTCGACGGGGTCTCATCGCTTCCCGCCTTCTCCGCGCGGGGGTATCCCGCCCTCTTCCTGGGGCTCGGGGGTCTGGTGCTGCTGCTGGCGGCCCTGGGGGCCTACGTCCGCCATGCCGGGGCGGGGCTTTCCCTCCCCGACTGGCCGACCTCGCTCGGCGGCCTCGTGCCCTCCGTTCTCTCCGGAGGGGTTCTGATCCAGTTCTCGCACCGGGTCCTGTCGGTCCTGGTCCTTCTGACCATCATGGCCCTCTACGCCGCCTCTCGGCTGGATCCGCACCTGGGCCGGCACAGGAAGCATGCCCGGGCGCTGCTCCTGCTGATCGCGGCACAGGTCGCGGTCGGCGGGCTGGTGGTGCTGACGAAGCTCCACTTCCTTTCGGCGGGGCTGCACCTGGCGGTCGCCCTCGCGATGCTCCTGCTTCTGGAGCGGATGTGGATCCTCGAGGTCCGGGCGGAGGAGGCCGCGCCGTGAGGACGGTTGCGATCCTCTCCGGGAAGGACCGCAGGGCCGAGGCGAGGGGATTCACCGACCGGATCGGGTCGGCCCTCCTGATCGCCAAGCCGGGGATCGGCGCCGGGGTGGCGGCGGCCGGTTTGGCGGGGATGGTCCTCGGGCGGGCGGGAGTCCCGGATCCGGGAATCCTCCTGGTCTGCCTGGCGAGCATCCTGTCGGCCGCCTCCGGCTCCGCGATCGTCAACGGGCTCCTCGACGCGCCGATGGATGCCCGGATGCCCCGGCTCTCCGGGCGGGTCGCCGCGATGGGGCGGGTCGGGACGCGGGGGGCGGCCCTGCTCGCGCTCGTCCTGATCGCCGCCGGCCTCCTCCTGGCGCGCAGGTACCTGAACGGGACCGCCGCGCTGCTGCTCCTCGCGGCCGTCCTCTCCTACACGGTGCTCTATACCCTCTGCCTCAAGAGGCGCTCCCCCTATGGGACGATCCCCGGGGGGATCCCCGGAGCGCTTCCCGTCCTGATCGGCTACTCGGCGGTCGCGGGGCATGTCGGCCTGGACGGGTGGATCCTCTTCCTGGTGATGCTGCTGTGGCAGCCGCCCCATTTCTGGGCGCTGGCCCTCAAGCACCAGGACGAATACCGGGAGGCGGGGGTCCCGGTGCTCCCCGTGGCGCGGGGCGAGCCCTACACCCGGGTGATGATCTTCGTCTACGCCGTGGCGCTGCTGCCGATGAGCCTCGCCCTGTGGGCCTTCGGGTACTGCTCTCCGGCCTTCGCGGGGGTCGCCGCCGTCCTCTGGGGGCTCTTCCTCCTGGCGTCCTACCGCAACGTCGTGGTCCGGAGGCGCTACGGCAGGGCCTTCGGCGCGTCGATCGCCTACCTAATGGCGCTGCTCGCCGCCCTCGTCCTGGACATCACCCTCCGCGCGCTGTAACCCCCAAGAACCGGGACGTTCCTAAGAAGTGGCTGCGCCCGCGGCGCGCCCCGTCGCGGGGGCGCCGGGGATCGGCTGCGCCGCCTCGGAAGGGGGCTTCGCTCCGAGTGCCCTCCGCTGTCGGAAGATCCTTTTATCTCCGCTCATCCCCCCTCCTTCGGCTGGCTCCGCCCATGGCGCCCCGTCGCGGGGGCGCCCGGGACGGGCTTCGCATCCTCGAAGGGGGGCTTCGCTTCGACCGCCCTCCGCCCCCGGTCCTTTCTTTTTATCTCCGCTCATCCCCCCTCCTGCGGCTTGCTGCGCCCGCGGCGCGCCCCGTCGCGGGGGCGCCGGGGATCGGCTGCGCCGCCTCGGAAGGGGGCTTCGCTCCGAGTGCCCTCCGCT
>MGPV01000055.1:9830-22875 GCA_001797615.1 Deltaproteobacteria bacterium GWC2_65_14 | reverse complement strand
GCGGGAGGGGTATGATGGTCCCATGGAGCGCGGGCGGACCGACCTGAAAGGGATCCCCCTGCCGGAGCTTGAGGCCTTCTTCTCTTCCTGGGGGAAGGAGCGCTACCGCGCGAGGCAGCTCTCCCGATGGATCTACCGGCGGCACGTGGAGGAGTTCTCCGCGATGACCGATCTCTCCCGGGATTTCCGGGAACAGCTTCTCCGCTCCTGCCGCATCTCCTCCCCCCCCGCGGAGCGGGTGGAGATCTCTTCGGACGGGACCGAGAAATTCCTCTTTCGGCTGGAGGACGGGGAGGCGGTGGAAAGCGTCCTGATTCCGGAGGAGGAGCGGAGGACCCTCTGCCTGTCTTCCCAGGTAGGGTGCCGGCTGGGATGCCGGTTCTGCGCCACCGGGGCGACCGGCTTCCGGCGGGACATGACCTCCGCGGAGATCGTGCACCAGGCCTGTTTCGCCGCGCGCAGGCTTGCGGAGCATGGGGAGCGTCTTACCAACGTGGTCTTCATGGGGATGGGGGAGCCGCTGGAGAATCTCCCGGAGGTGTCGAGGACGATCGGGATCCTGCTCTCCACCTTCGGGTTCGGCCTGTCGGGGAAGCGGGTCACCGTGTCGACCGCGGGGGTACTCCCGCAGATGCTCGAGCTGGCGGGGCGCTTCCCGGTCAGCTTCGCCGTCTCCCTGAACGCCGCGCGGGACGACCTTCGGACGAAGCTGATGCCGTTGAACCGGAACGTTCCGCTCGCGGAGCTGGTCGCGGCGATGCGGCGGATCCCCCTGCAGACCGGCAGGAGGGTGACGGCCGAGTATGTGCTCCTCTCCGGGGTGAACGATTCCCCGCGGGACGCGCGGGATCTGGCCCGCCTGCTCGCGGGGGCGCGCGTCAAGGTGAACCTCATTCCGTTCAACGAGCACGGCTTCGGGGAGTTCGAGGCTCCCCCGCGGGAAACGGTGGAACGCTTCCGCGGGATCCTGCTGGCCGCGGGGATCCAGACGATCACGCGGGATCGACGCGGCGCCGACATCCGGGCCGCCTGCGGGCAGCTGCACGGCAGGCACGCGAAAAACCCTTGAGCGCTCGGGAGCTTCTCCCTACAGTAGGATGGTGGGGAAAAACCGGTCGAAGGGACAGGGAGGCGGATGGCGGACATCCTGGGCGTGATCGGCGGTTCGGGCCTCTACGAGATGGAAGGGATGAGGAAGGTGCGCCGGGTCAAGGTGAGGACCCCCTTCGGCGACCCCTCGGACTCCCTGGTCGTCGGCGAGCTGGAGGGGAGGACCCTGGCGTTCCTTCCCCGGCACGGCCGGGGGCACAGGATCCCTCCCCACCGGATCAATTTCCGGGCGAACATCTACGCCCTGAAGAAGCTCGGCGCGAGATGGATCCTTTCGATTTCCGCCGTGGGAAGCATGAGGGAGAGGATCCGCCCCGGCGACATCGTGGTGGTCGACCAGTTCTACGACCATACCCGCCAGCGGACGAACACCTTCTTTTCCGACGGGATCGTCGGGCACATCCCGTTCGCCGACCCGGTCTGTCCCGGGCTCGCGCAGGTCGCCTGGAAGGCCGCCCGGAAGGCCGCCCGGAGGGTGCACCGCGGGGGAACCTACCTCTGCATGGAGGGGCCCGCCTTCTCGACGCGCGCGGAGTCCCGGATCTACCGGAAGTGGGGGGTCGACGTGATCGGGATGACGAACATGCCCGAGGCCAAGCTCGCCCGCGAGGCGGAGATCTGCTACGCGACGCTCGCCCTGGCCACCGACTACGACTGCTGGCACGAATCGGGGGAGGACGTCTCCATCGAGGCCATCCTGGAGCTCCTCCGCCGGAACGTCGAGACCTCCAAGAAAATCGTCCGGGAGGCGGCCCGCCGGCTTCCAGGAAAAGAGGGGTGCGGATGCGGCGAATCGCTGAAATATGCTCTCATCACCGACCGGAAAAGGATCCCCTCCTCCTCGAGGAAGGCCCTCTCCCTGCTGATCGGGAAATACCTGTGACCCGGCGGATCCTGCCTCTCCTCCTGGCCGCGGTGCTGTCGCTCCTCGCCTGCGCCGGGACGTCGCCCGAGCGGAAGAAGGAGGCCTCCGCCCGGATGCAGATGGGGGTCACCTACCTGGAACAGCGCAACCTTCCCGCCGCCATGCGGGAGCTCACGAAGGCCTCGGAGCTGGATCCGGAAAACCCCGAGATCGACATGATGCTGGGGCTGGCCTATCAGTCCCGGGGGGATCTCGGAAAGGCGGAGGAGCACTTCCGGATCGCGATCGGGAAGAGGCCGGAATACGCGGAGGCCCACAACAACCTCGGGAACCTGCTGAGCCAGCTCGGCCGGGGAGACGAGGCGATCCGGGAGTACGAGAAGGCGGTGTCGAACGTGCTCTACCCGACGCCGGAGTACGGCTACTACAACATGGGACGCGAGTATCTCCGCAGGAAGGATCTGGCCAAGGCGGAGTCGATGTACGGCCGGGCGATCGTCCTGAACCCCTCGTTCCTCGAGGCGTACCGGGGGCTCGCCCTGGCGCAGGGAGAGGGGGGGAGATGGGCGGATTCCGCGAAGACCCTCGTGCGGTGCCTGGAGGTCTCCCCGTCCTTCGCCCAGGGCTGGATGGATCTGGGGAGCGTCTACCTGAAGCTGAAGCGGAACCGGGAGGCGGCGGACGCGTTCCGGAACGTCCTGGCGCACAGCACCGAGCCGGGACTGCGCGGTCAGGCGGCGAAAACCCTCGACCTCCTGGGGCAGGGCGGGCGGTAGGATGACGGGGATGAGCACCGGCGAGTCCTGGAAGGCGAAGCGGGAACGGATGGGGAAGACCCTGGAGGAGGTGGGCCAGGAGCTCCGGATCAGCCGGAAGTACCTCCAGGGGATCGAGGAGTCCAACTTCGAGAAGTGGCCCCCGAGGGTCTTCTCCTCGGGATTCATCCGGGCCTATGCCCGCATGCTCGAAGAGGACCCCGAGCCGGTGCTGACCGAGTACTATGCCTACATCGGGACCCTTGCCCCGTCGGAAGCCCCGGCCCAGGGAGCTCCCCAGTGGATCCAGCGGGAGCACCGCCGCGTAAGCCGTCGTGCGATCCTCTCGATGGCCGCCGCAGGGGTGCTTCTCGTGGGCGTCCTGCTGTCCTGGTACTCGATGCGGACCGCCCCGCAGCCGCTGAAGGCTCCGGAAACGGCGGCTCCCGCACCGACCGAGCCGGCGGCCCCTCCCGGCCCCGCGGCGCCTGACGCTCCGGAGCCCTCCGCGAAACCGGCGGCTCCCGGAATCGCCGATCCCCCCTACCAGCTGCTCCTGGAGGCGAGCGAACTGACCTGGGTGATGTACAGCAGGGACGGGGCGGATCCGGTCGACGTGATGCTCTACCCGGGGGACCGGATCAGCGTCCAGGCCGCGAGAACGATCACCCTCAAACTCGGGAACGCCGGCGGCGTGAAGGGCACCCTGAACGGAGAGGCGCTTCCCCCCTTCGGGGAGCAGGGGAAGGTCAAGGAGATCCGGATTGGAAAGTAGGGGGGGCGGATCTCTCCCCGTCAATTCCGGTCCGGCGCGCTGAGAATGCCGGCGGCCGGGCCGCGCCGTTTCCGCTCCTCGCGGGCCTTCCTGGTGCGCTCCGCGGATGTGGGGGAGGCGGACCGGCGCCTCTCGTTCTTCACGGAGGACGAGGGGGAGGTCACCCTGGTGGCGAAATCGGCCCACCGCAGCCGGAAGCGGTTCGGGGGCGCCCTCCAGCGCTACGTCCTGCTGGACATTACCTGGACCGAAGTGCCCCGAAGGTTCCCGTTGCTGACCGGCGCGGCCGTAGCCGAATTCTTCTGGAACCTTCTGGAGGATTGGGAAAGGGTCCGGCACGCCGATTACCTCCTGGAACTCTCCGTGGCCCTCTTTCCGCAGCCCGGTCCGAAACCGAAGGCGTTTTCCCACCTGCTTTCGGGAATCCGGTCGCTCTCCAGAGGTGCGGTTCCCCATTCCGCGGGAAGAAAGGCGGAGGCGGCCTTTCTCGCCGTGGCGGGGTTCGGGCCGGACCTTTCGTCGTGCAAGCGATGCGGCAAGGCGGACCGGAACCTGTTCCGGTTCCAGGTCGCGGAGGGGAGGATCTATTGCGACCCATGCTCCGGAAGAGGAGGGATCCCCCTGTCTCTGGGCGCCGTGAAGACCTGGAGGGTTCTCCAGTCCTCCACTCCGGCCGCCCCGGAGCGCCTTCGGATTACCGAAAAGATTCTTAATGAATTACAGGCGGTTATCCCAAAATACCTGGAGTGGTGCATCGGGAAGCCTCTGCGAAGCCTCGGGGGTGCCGTTCCGCCGGAAAAGCCTTAAAACCCCTCTATTTATAACGATATTTCTTGACAGCCCCTCGCGGGGGATGATATGTATCCCTATCACGTTTCCTTCGGAGGACACCTTGCTTTTCCAGGACCTGGTCCTCGCCCTGCAGCGCTTCTGGGCGGATAAGGGATGCGTCATCCACCAGCCGTACGATATCGAGGTCGGCGCCGGCACCTTCAACCCGGCGACCTTCCTCCGGGCCCTCGGACCGGAGCCTTGGAACACCGCCTACGTGGAGCCCTCCCGGCGGCCCACCGACGGCCGCTACGGCGAGAACCCGAACCGGCTCCAGCACTATTACCAGTTCCAGGTGATCATGAAGCCATGCCCCTACGACTACGTGGAGATGTACCTGGACTCGCTCAAGGCGGTCGGGATCGACCCGATGAAGCATGACATCCGGTTCGTCGAGGACGACTGGGAGTCGCCCACGCTGGGGGCCTGGGGGCTCGGCTGGGAGGTGTGGCTGGACGGGATGGAGATCACCCAGTTCACCTATTTCCAGCAGTGCGGAGGGATCGACCTGAAGCCGGTCTCGGGGGAGATCACCTACGGCATCGAGCGGATCGGGATGTACCTGCAGAACGTCGGGAACGTGTTCGACCTGAAGTGGGTCGGCGACGTGACCTACGGGGACGTCCACCACCGGGGGGAGGTCGAGTTCTCCACCTACAATTTCCAGAAGGCCGACATCCCGATGCTCTTCTCCCTGTTCCAGATGTACGAGAAGGAGTGCCTCCGCCTGATCGACGAGAATCTCGTCCTCCCGGCCTACGACATGTGCCTCAAGTGCTCCCACACCTTCAACATGCTGGACGCCCGGGGGGCGATCTCGGTCACGGAGAGGATCTCCTACATCGGACGGGTGCGCAACCTGGCCCGGCTTTGCGCCACCGGATACCTGAAATCCCGGGAGGAGCTCGGATTCCCGCTCATGAATCGATTCTCCCGCTGATCCTCCTCCCGCAGGGACAAGAGGGGTTATGAAACAGGACTACTTGTTGGAAATCGGATGCGAGGAAATCCCGGCCGGGTTCGTCGGACCGGCGCTCTGGTTCGGCGGCCAGCAGTTCGCCGAGATCCTCCGGAAGGCCCGACTGACCTTCGAGAAGGTCGACATCTACGGGACGCCCCGCCGGCTCGCCTACGTCGTCCGGAACCTCGAGGACCGGCAGGCCGCCTCCCAGGAGACGGTGCTGGGGCCCCCGAAGAGCGTCGGATACGACGCGCAGGGGAAGCCGACGAAGGCGGCGGAAGGGTTCGCCCGCGCGCAGAGAATCGAAGTGTCGGCCCTCCGCATGTTCCAGACCGACCGGGGGGAATACCTGGGCTACGTCAAGGAAGCCGCCGCGGCCCCCGTGGGGGAGGTTCTCCCCGGGCTGGTCGCCGGCTGGATCCCGGAGATCCCGTTCAAGAAGACGATGCGCTGGGCGGATCTCGACATCCGGTTCGCCCGCCCGGTCCACTGGATCGTCTCCCTCTACGGAGAGAAGGTGCTCCCGTTCTCCTTCGGGAACGTGACGGCCGGGAACACCACCTACGGCCACCGCTTCCTGTCGCCGGGGCCGATCGCCCTGTCCTCGACCGGGGAGTATTTCGGGAAGCTCTCCGACGCGAAGGTGTTCGTCGACCTCGAGGTCCGCAAGGAGCGGATCCTGGCCGGCATCCGGGAGGCGGAGCAGGCGACCGGCCGGAAGTGGGTCCGCGACGATCCCCTTCTCGAGACGGTGGCGAACCTGGTGGAATACCCGGTGGTCCTGACGGGGCGGTTCGAGGAGAAGTATCTCGCCCTTCCCCGGGAGATCCTGGTGACCAGCATGCGGAACAACCAGAAGTATTTCGTCCTCGAGGACGGGGAGGGGAAGCTCTTTCCCGGCTTCGCCTTCGCCTCGAACATGATCGTGCCCGACAACTCCGTGGTGGTGACCGGGAACGAGCGGGTGATCCGCGCGCGGCTCTCCGACGCGGAGTTCTACTACCAGGACGATCTTCGGAAGCCGCTCTTCGACCGGGCGCAGGCGCTCAAGGGGGTGCTGTTCCAGGCCGATCTGGGGACCTACTGGGAGAAGGTGGAGCGGATGGCGGAGATCGCCCGCTTCGTCGCGTCGAAGGGCTTCCCGGCCAAGGCGGAGCAGTGCGGCCGCGCGGCGTTCCTCTCGAAGGCGGATCTGACGACCGGCGTGGTGAAGGAGTTTCCCGAACTCCAGGGGGTCATGGGGCGCGACTACGCCCGCAAGACCGGGGAGAAGGAGGAGACGGCGCAGGCGGTCTTCGAGCATTACCTCCCGAAGGGGCAGTCGGACGAGCTCCCCTCGACCGACACGGGAGCCGCGGTCGCGATCGCCGACAAGATCGACATGGTGTGCGGCTGCTTCGGCGTGGGGCTGATCCCCACCGGGACGGCCGACCCGTATGGGCTGCGGCGCCACACGCTCGGGATCCTGTCGATCCTCGAGGCCCGGGGGCTGCGGATCTCCCTGGAGGAGCTGGTCGACCGGTCGCTCGCCACCCTGAAGGGGAAGCTCAAGTCCCCGCAGGACGAGGTGAAGCGGAAGGTGACGGAGTTCGTCTCCGGGAGGCTTTTCCACTTCTGGTCCTCGCAGGGCTCCCCGGGCGACCTCGTCGAGGCCGTCCTCGCCGCCGGGCTGACCGACGTTCCGGACATGCGGGGCAAGCTCGACGCCCTGGTCGCCTTCCGGAAGGAGGCGGCCTTCGAGCCGCTGGCGGAGGTGTTCAAGCGGGCGATCAACATCACGAAGGGGTACGCCGGTCCGCTCACGGTGTCGGACGCCCTGTTCGAGCACGAGGAGGAGCGGGCGCTCCACCAGGCGTTCGGGAGCGTATCCCAGGGGGTCGGGGCCGCGGCGAAGAGCGGGAAGTACCAGGAGGCGTTCCGGGAGATGGCCCGCCTCCAGCCGGTCGTCTCGGCCTTCTTCGACAAGGTGCTCGTCATGGCCAAGGACGACAAGGTGAGGAACAACCGGCTCGCCCTGCTGAAGAATCTTTCCGGGCTGTTCGCCTCGGTGGCGGATTTCTCCCGGGTGGCGGTGAGTCCGCAAAAATAAGATACCGGAAGGGAGAACCGGATGGGCGCGAAGCGGGTCTACTTCTTCGGCGGGGGAAAAGCCGAAGGCCACGGGAAGATGAAGGATGTTCTCGGCGGCAAGGGGGCCGGTCTCGCCGAGATGACGAACCTGGGGATCCCCGTTCCCCCCGGCTTCACGGTCAGCACCGAGGTGTGCAACCTCTACTACCGGAACCGCGGGAAGATCCCGGCCGACGTGAACCGGGAGATCGCGGCCAACCTGGCCCGCCTCGAGCGCACCAGCAAGAAGAAGCTGGGCGACCCGAAGAATCCGCTCCTGGTGTCCGTCCGCTCCGGGTCGAAGTTCTCGATGCCGGGGATGATGGACACCATCCTGAACCTGGGGCTCAACGACAAGTCGGTCTCCGGGCTTGCCGCGAAGACGAAGAACGAGCGGTTCGCCCACGATTCCTACCGCCGCTTCCTGACGATGTTTTCGGCCGTCGTGCTCGGGGTCGACCGGGAGCATTTCGAGGAGATCCTCGACGCGAAGAAGAGGGAGAAGGGGGCGGCCTTCGACCTGGACCTCACCGCGGAGGACCTCAAGGAGGTCTGCAAGCGGTACAAGGCGCTGGTCAAGGAGAAGACCCGGAAGGAGTTTCCCCAGGACCCGAAGAAGCAGCTGGAGTTCGCCCGCGACGCCGTGTTCCGCTCCTGGAACAACGAGCGCGCGAAGTACTACCGGAAGACGAACAACATCCCCGACGACATCGGCACCGCCGTGAACGTGCAGGCGATGGTCTTCGGGAACATGGGGGACGACTGCGCGACCGGGGTGGGCTTCACCCGGAACCCGGCGACCGGCGAGAAGGAGTTCTACGGGGAGTACCTGGTGAACGCGCAGGGGGAGGACGTCGTGGCCGGCATCCGGACCCCCCAGCGGATCACCGAGATGAAGAAGCAGAAGATGGCGAAGGTGTTCCACCAGCTCGTGAAGATCACCGGGAAGCTGGAGAAGCACTACAGGGATATCCAGGACTTCGAGTTCACCGTGGAGGGCGGGAAGCTCTTCATGCTCCAGACCCGGAACGGGAAGCGGACCGCGGCGGCCGCCTTGAAGATCGCCGTGGACATGGTGAAGGAGAGGCTGATCACCAAGGAGACGGCGCTGATGCGGATCGAGCCGCAGCAGATCGACCAGCTGCTCCATCCGGTGATCGACCCCAAGGCGAAGGTGGAGGTGATCGCGAGGGGGCTTCCCGCCTCGCCGGGCGCCGCCACCGGGGCTGTGGTGTTCCACGCGGACCGGGCGGTGGAGATGGCTGCGGAGGGGAAGGCGGTCATCCTGGTCCGGAAGGAGACGAGCCCCGACGACATCCACGGGATGGACGTCGCCCGGGGGATCCTCACCGCGAGGGGGGGGATGACCTCCCACGCCGCGGTCGTCGCGAGGCAGATGGGGAAGACCTGCGTCGCCGGGTGCGAGGCGATCGACGTGGACGAGGCGCGGAACCGGTTCCTCGTCGGAGGGCGCGCGATCCAGGCGGGGGAGTTCATCTCGCTGAACGGAAGCACCGGCGAGGTCCTCCTGGGGCAGGTCCCGCTGATCTCGCCGAAGATGACCGGGGCGTTCGGGACGCTGATGTCATGGGCCGATTCCATCCGCCGGCTGAAGGTCCGGGCGAACGCCGACACGCCGAGGGACGCGAAGACAGCCCGGGGGTTCGGTGCGGAGGGTATCGGGCTCTGCAGGACGGAGCACATGTTCTTCGCCGAGGGCCGGATCCCGATCATGCAGGAGATGATCCTGGCCCGCACGAAGGAGGACCGGGAAAAGGCGCTGGCAAAGCTCCTGCCGATGCAGCGGGAGGACTTCAAGGGGCTCTACCGGGAGATGAAGGGGTACCCGGTTACGATCCGCCTCCTGGACCCGCCGCTCCACGAGTTCCTCCCGAAGCGGGAAGAGCTGATGGTCGAGGTGACCAAGCTGGAGCTGATCCACGCCGACCGTTCGATCGTCGAGGAGAAGAAGCGGCTGCTGGCCCGGGTGGAGGAACTGCACGAGTTCAACCCGATGCTCGGCCTGCGCGGCTGCCGGCTCGGGATATTCTATCCGGAGATCAGCCGGATGCAGGCGAGGGCCATCTTCGAGGCGGCCTGCGAGGTGACCCGGGAGGGGATCCGGGTCCAGCCCGAGGTGATGATCCCGCTGGTGAGCCTCGCCCGCGAGATGAAGGCCCAGAAGGAGCTGGTCGTCTCGGTGGCGACGGAGACGATGAAGCGATACAAGCGGAAGTTCCCCTTCACCGTGGGGACCATGATCGAGCTGCCGCGCGCGGCGGTGACGGCCGACGAGATCGCGGTCGAGGCGGAGTTCTTCTCCTTCGGCACGAACGACCTCACGCAGACCGCCTTCGGTTTTTCGCGCGACGATTCGGGGAAGTTCATCCAGAATTACATGGCCCGCTCGGAGATCTGCCCGAATTGCGGGACCAAGCTCGAGAAGGATCTCTCCTGCGCCTCCTGCGACGTGAAGTATGCATCGCGTCCCGAGAACATCCTGGAGGCGGACGTGTTCGCCACGCTGGACCAGACGGGAGTGGGGCAGCTGGTGCGGATGGGGGTGGAGAAAGGACGGGCGACCCGGAAGAACCTGAAGATCGGGATCTGCGGGGAGCACGGCGGCGACCCGCGGTCGGTGGAATTCTTCCACCGGGTCGGGCTGGACTACGTCTCCTGCTCCCCCTACCGGGTGCCGATCGCACGACTGGCGGCGGCCCAGGCCGTCCTCCGGGAAAAAGAGGCGGAAAAAAGCAGGAAAAAATAAGGAGTTTCACCAAATCTTGCATCCGAGGCGGCCCCTCCGGGGGCCGCCGTTTTTTTTGCCTTTACATCGCCGGTGAAACACCATATATTGGGTCCGACGGCACCGACGTATACATCATGTTGATGTTCCGCGATATTTCGGGGGGGACGGCCGCAAGGGTCTCATGAAGCTTAAAAAACTTGAGCTTTTCGGTTTCAAATCCTTCTACGACAAGACGACCTTCGAGTTTTCCGACGGGATCACGGCGATCGTGGGCCCCAACGGGTGCGGGAAGTCCAACATCGTGGACGCGATCCGCTGGGTCCTCGGGGAGCATGCGCCGACCTACCTCCGGAGCAAGGCGCTCGAGGATGTCATCTTCGCCGGGTCCGACGCCGCGGGCCCGCTCGGGATGGCGGAGGTGTCCCTCACCTTCGACAACCAGGACGGGGGTTCCCCCCCCGGGTACGAGTCGTACGCCGAGATCCAGATCACCCGCAAGACCTTCCGCGACGGGGAGAGCGAGTTCTTCATCAACCGCGCTCCCTGCCGGCTGAAGGACATCGCCGAACTTTTCCTGGACACCGGGGCGGGAGCCCGCGGCTACGCGATCATCGAGCAGGGCAAGATCATGACGATCGTAAACGCCCGGCCCGACGAGAAGCGGATGATCATCGAGGAGGCGGCCGGGGTCGCCAGGTTCCGCGTCCGCAGGAGGGAGGCGGAGCGGAAGATGGAGAACACCCGGCAGAACCTCGCCCGGGTGAGGGATATCCTCGAGGAGGTGAAGCGCCAGCTCGGAAGCCTGGAGCGCCAGGTGAGAAAGGCGGAGCGGTACAAGGCGTTCCGGGAGGAGCTCCGGGATCTCGATCTGCGGATCGCCGCCGCCCGGTTCCGGGAGTTCGTGGCAGAGGGGGAGCGGATCGCGCGGGACCTGTCCGGCGTCGAGGATGCGCTCCAAAGCGCCCGGTCGGGGATGGCCGCCCTCGAGGCGGAGCGGGAGACCGAGCGGATCCGGCTGGCGGAGGCGGAGGGGGCCGTCGCCTCCGCGCGCGCGGAGCAGGCGGGACGCAAGGAGGAGAGCGCCCGCCGCCAGGCGGAGTGGGAGGGGATGGTCCGCGAGTCCGGGCAGCTCGGCTCGATGATCGAGGATACGGCCGGGGAGATCGCCGCGCTGACGCGGGAGGCGGAGGATCTCTCCCGGCGGACCGGCGAGGCGCTGGAGGCGGAGAGGCAGCTCCGGGAGGGAGCGGAGGCGTTCCGCGGACGGCTCTCCGGGCTGTCCGGGGATGCGGAGGCGGCCCGCGCCGAGCATCAGCGCCTGCACGGCCTGGCGGAGCAGGCCAAGTCCGACCTGATGGTGCGCGTGACGATGCACTCGAACGCTCTGTCCGGCCGGGAGTCGATGCAGCGGGTGCTGGAGGAGAACGCGAGGGTCCTGGCGAGGCTCGACGAGCGGATCGCCGAGGCCGAAATCGCGGCCGGGCATGCGGAGGGGGAGCGTCGGGTCGCGGAGGCGGCGGAGTCGGAGGCGGCAGGTCGTTTCGCCGAGGCCGAGGAGGCGCGGGGGCAGGCCACGGACGCCCTTTCGCAGGCGGTGTCCCTCCTCGAATCGGGGACCGAGTCCCGTCGGAGCGCGGAGGCGGCGCTCTCGGAGGCGACTTCCCGGTGCTCGGCGCTGGCCCGGGTGCAGGAGCAGCGGGACTGGGCCTCCTCCGGCGTCCGTGCCGTCCTGAACAACTACTCCGGGAAGGGGAACGGCTCCGCCGGGGAGGAGCGGGGGATCGTCGGGGTCATCGGCGAGCTGATCGAGACCGATGCGGAGTACGAGAGGGCCGTGGAGGCGGTGCTCGGGGAGCGGATCCAGTCGATCGTCGTCCGGGACCAGTCCGAGGGGCTTTCGGCGCTGCAGTACCTCAAGGAGTCCCGGGAGGGGAGGGGGGTGTTCGTCCCGGTGACGCTGCGCTCCCGCGAGGAATCGGTCGCCTACGTCGGCGAGGAGGGAGTCTTGATGCCGCTGACCGACGTGGTCCGCGTCTCCGAGGAATGCGGGGGGCTGGTCCGGGGGCTCCTCGGGGGGACCCTGCTGGTCCGAGACCTCAAGTGCGCCCTCAAGCTGTGGAACCGCAACGGGGTCTGGAACTCCTACGTCACCCTCGACGGGGACATGGTTACCGCGGACGGGATCCTGGTCGGAGGGGCTCAGGAAAAGGGGGAGTCCCGGGTACTCGCGGTCAAGCGGGAGATCCGGGAGCTCGAGAAGGAGGTCTCCAGGCAGGCGGGCGAGGTGGCCCGCCTCGCGGAGGAGGAGAGCCGGGTCCGGCGGGAACGGGGGCGGCTTGAGGAGGAGTTTGCCCGACTCGCTTCCCTGCGCGAGGAGCGGGCGGCGGCGCTCGCCGAAGCGCGGCGGTCCGGGGCGGTCCTGCAGGCCGCCGCGGAGCAGGCCCGGAAGACGGTGGCCTCCCTCGTCCAGGAGAGGGAGTATCTCGGAACGGAATCGGGGAGAATCTCCTTCGACCTGACGGCCTGCGAGTCGGCCGCGAGGGATTCCGGCCAGGCCCGGGGGGAGGAGGAGGAACGGGTCCGGCTCCTCGTCGCGCAGGTGGAGGAGAGCCTCGGGGTCCTGGAGGAGGCAAGGACGAGGCTCCACGCCGCGGAGGTCGAGGGGGCGGGGATGGAGGAGAAGTTCCGCTCCGGCCAGGCCCTTCTCTCGGGGCTCCGCGAGTCGCTGGACAGCCGCCTCGCGGTCATCGGGGAGCGGAAACGTCGGAACGAGGCCTACCGGGAGAAGATCCGGACGATCGGGCGCTCGGTCGAGGAGGGACGGGCGGCGATCGAGCGCGCGGCGGTCGAGCTCGCGGCGGTCCAGGAAGGGGTGGAGCGGCGGCTCGGG
>MGPV01000055.1:0-9788 GCA_001797615.1 Deltaproteobacteria bacterium GWC2_65_14 | reverse complement strand
GCCTCTCCGACCTGCGGCTGGCGGCGCAGCGGGTCGCCATCGAGCGGGAGAACCTGGACACCCGGATCTGGCAGAAGTACGAGGTGCGCCCCTCCGACCTTCCCGCGCCGGCGGAAGGAGCGGAAGAGCTCCCGGCCTGGGAGGCCCGGGCCGAGGAGGTCCGCGGCCGGATGGCGGCGATCGGCGAGGTGAACCTCGCATCCCTCGAGGAGCACCGGGAGCTCTCCGAGCGGCACGGGTTCCTCTCCTCCCAGAAGGAGGACCTCGAGCGGTCGCTCGACGACCTCTCCCGCGCGATCCAGCGGATCAACCGGACGACGCGGGAGCGTTTCGCGGAGACCTTCGAGCGGATCAACGCGAAGCTGCAGGAGGTCTTCCCCAAGCTCTTCCTGGGCGGGCATGCCAGCCTGAAGCTGCTGGACGAGGACAACCTCCTCGAAAGCGGGGTCGAGATCGTCGCCCAGCCGGCCGGGAAGAAGATGGTGTCGCTCAGCGCCCTCTCGGGCGGAGAGAAGGCGCTCACGGCGATCAGCCTGATCCTTTCGATCTTCCTCGTGAAGCCCTCCCCCTTCTGCCTGCTCGACGAGGCGGACGCCCCGCTCGACGACGCGAACATCGACCGGTTCAACGCGATCGTCCGGGAGATGTCCTCCAGCTACCAGTTCCTCCTCATCACCCACAACAAGCGGACGATGGAGCTTGCCGACCTGCTCTACGGGGTCACGATGGAGAAGGCGGGGATCTCCAAAGTGGTTTCCGTGAAGTTCCAGGCGTAGCCGGAACGGTGCTCGCCCAAGAAGGCCCCATGGCCCAGCAGAACGACACTCCGCGCGGCTCGTTCTCGGCGAGGCTCCGGGAGGGGCTGGCCAAGACGCGCGAGCTGCTCTTCATGAACGTGGAGGCGATCGCGCGGGGGATCGGCCCGGTGGACGCGAAGGTGCTGGAGGCGCTGGAGGAGGCGCTGATCCTGGCCGACGCGGGGGCGGAGCTTGCCTCGGAGTACACGGAGGCGCTCCGGACGAAGTGGCGCCGGGGGGAGCTGCCCGACACCGAGGCGCTCCGGGCCGAGCTGCGGAGGATGGTCGCGGCGACCCTGGCCCCGCGGATGGTTCCCCTGGAAGTGCGGGAGCCCTACCCGTTCGTGGTCCTGGTGGTGGGGGTGAACGGGGTCGGGAAGACGACCACGATCGGCAAGATCGGTCGCTACTTCCGGGAGCAGGGACACCCGGTGCTCCTGGCCGCCGCAGACACCTTCCGGGCGGCCGCCATCGGGCAGCTGAAGGTGTGGGCGGAGCGCGCCGGCGCGGACATCGTGCACCACAAGGAGGGCTCCGACTCCTCCGCCGTCGCCTTCGACGCCGTCCGGGCTGCGCGGTCGCGCGGGGCGCACGCGGTGCTCATCGACACCGCCGGCCGCCTCCACACCAAGGCGCACCTGATGGAGGAGATGCGGAAGGTGGCGCGCGTCGTCGGGAAGGAGATGCCGGGGGCTCCCCACGAGGTGCTGCTGGTGCTCGACGCGACCGCCGGCCGGAACGCGATCGCCCAGGTGAAGACCTTCCGGGAGTACACGGGGGTCACCGGGCTCGTCCTGACGAAGCTGGACGGAACCGCCAAAGGAGGAGTCGTCCTGTCGGTCACGCGGGAAACCGACGCGCCCATCCGGTTCATCGGGGTGGGGGAATCGATGGACGACCTGCGCCCCTTCGATGCCACCGGCTTCGCCGAAGCCCTGTTCTAGGAGACGTCCCCCATGATCGACGCCCTGTTCCTCCAGGTGATCGGGGGGGTGTTCCTGCTGCTCTACGGGGTCCGGCTTACCGGCCAGGGGTTCGAGCTCGCGTTCGGGGCGCGCCTCTTCCGGCTCTGGGCCGACCCGGCCGGGAGCCGGCTTCGGGCGTTCGGGGCGGGATTCCTGGGAACCGGTCTGGTGCAGAGCTCGGGCGCCATCGTCACCCTCCTCATCTCCTTCGCGGAGATCGCCCCCCTCCCCCTCGCGCAGTCCCTCGTCATCGTCCTCGGCGCCGACCTGGGGAACACCCTGACCGTCCAGATCCTCTCCTTCCGGATCTACCAGTACGCCTTCCTCGTGATCTCGGTGGGGGCGTCCCTCTTCCTGTGGGGAAAACGCGGTTCCGTCCGGGCGGCCGGGCAGGGGATCCTCGGGTTCGGCTTCATCCTGCTGGCGCTGCGTTTCCTTTCCTGGGCGGCGGCCGACATCGGCGGGGTGACCAGCCTCCGCATGGTGATGGGGGAGCTGGGGGCCGCCCCGATCGTCGCCTTCTTCTGGGGGGTCTTCCTGAGCGCCCTGTTCCAGAGCGGGACGGCGGTCATGATCCTGCTGATCGCCTTCACCCAGCAGGGGGCGCTCGATGTCGCGGCCGTCCTCCCCCTCGTCCTCGGGGCGAACGTGGGGGCCACCTCGGTCGCCTTCACCGCGACGTCCGGCCTCGCGGCGGGGGGGCGGCGGGTGGCCTGGGGGCACATGCTGATGAAGACGGCGGGGGCGCTCCTCTTCCTCCCGCTGTACCCGGTGGCCCAGCGTCTGCTCTCCGCCGTCTCCCCCGATCCTTCCCGGATCGTGGCGAACGCCCACACCCTGTTCAACTTCACCCTGGCGATCCTGTTCTTCCCCTTCGTGTCCAGGATCTCGGCCTCCCTGGAGCGGCTGCTCCCGGAAAAAGGGTCCACCGCCCCCCGCGGAAAGCCGGTCTACCTGGACCGGAAGCACCTTCCCGTGGCGGGCGCGGCCCTGGGGCAGGTGGCCCGGGAGATCGTCCGGATGGCCGACATGATCCAGGAGATGCACGACATGGCGCTGGAGGCGGTCCGCACCGGGAGCGGGGCGCTCGCGGACGCCATCGCGAAGGCGGACGACGACGTGGACCTCCTGACGAAGGAGATCAAGGTCTTCCTGTCCGCCCTGGGAGAGGGATCGTTCGATTCGGCGCAGACCCACCGCACCATCGCCTACATCTCGATCGTGTCCGACCTGGAGAAGATCGGCGACTTCATCGACAAGACGCTCGGCGAGCATATCCGGCGGATGTCGGAGAGGAGCCAGAGGTTCTCGGAAGAGGGCGCCCGGGAGCTGGAGGGGTACCTGCTCGACGTCGAGTCGATGTTCCGCGAGGCCGTTTCCGCGTTCGTGACCCGCGACCTGAGGGCGGCCGAGATCGTCATCTCGCGGAAGAAGGAGATCGGGAGGCGGGAGCGGGACCTGCGCCTGGCCCACATCCTCCGCCTGCGGAAAGGGTCTCCCGAGACGCTGGAGTCGAGCGCCGCTCACCTGGACATCCTCTCCTCCTGGAAGGTGATCGGCTCCCATTGCGGGTCGATCGCCTACAACGTGATCCAGATGGAGGAGTGACGGCGCCCGCCCGGGCCGCCGGTTGATTCCGGGCCGGCGACGCGGTATCGTGAATCGGCGGTTCCAACGTCTGTCCAAGGAGAGCACCGGGGAAATGGCCGACACGCCGTTCGAAGCGATCGAGAAGAAGATCACCGATCTGGCCGGAATGGTCCGGACGCTGAAAAAGGAGAAGGAGGCGCTGGCTTCCCAGCTCGAGCAGAAGAGCGCCGAGACGCGGGAGCTGGCCCGCAAGGTGGACGAACTGACCCGGGAGCGGAACGAGATCCGGGGGAGGGTGGACACCATTCTCTCCCGGCTGGAAACCGTTGAGTTATAATTCCCGGGAGGTATAATCATAGGTGGTGGGTATGGCCGACCGGTACGACGTGAATATCGCCGGGTACACGGTGACCGTGACCACGGAGCGTTCGGCGGATCACATGGAGCGCCTGGCGCGGCTCCTGAACGAACGGGTCCGGGAGGTCCAGAAGGCGGGCGGGACGGCCAACTACCTGAACGTGGTCATGCTGGCCGCGATGAAGCTGGGAGACGAGGTCATCGAGCTTCGCGCGGAGCTGGAACGGGAAAGACGTCAGGTCGAGGAAAAGGGCCGGGACCTCCTGGCGGCGCTCGACGGCGCCATGAGGTAGCGCAGGACGACGGAACAGCCCCTGTTGTGCTCGTGACCGGTGGGAGAGTCAGAGCCAACACTTAGAGAACGGGCACCCTACCCGGCGCCGGTGAGCAGGCCCCTTCACTGGGGAAGCCTGAAGGCGCCGCACCCGGGAGCCCACCTGGTGAGAGCCAGGTTCGACTCAACTGCCGGCACGGCACGGGACAGGGGCTTTACCACGGGTGGTTCGTAAGGCGGAAGCCGTTTACATAGATCCGGGCGGCAGGAACGGTTTTTTTTGCGGTACCTCCGAATAAGGATTGTCCGCTTCGTCATAGACTGTTTTCCCAGGCGGACCCGGAAATGCATGCTCCGGGTTCTCTCCTTATTCGCGATCCTGCCTCCCGTTTCATCCCCATGCGGAAGGATGCCCGATGCTCGTTTCGGAGCGCAAGGCGCTTCTCCGGCTGAGCGAACGGAGCCGGTGGAGGCCGGAGGGACCCCGCGGCGACCGGGCCGCGAGAAGCCTCCGGACCCAGCGGAATTTGCTGGAGGCCTTTCCGCCGGTTGCCGGCCGGAAGGTGGCGCTCTACTCCGCGGTGCGCGGGGAGGTGGGCACCGACCGGATCCGGGACGGCTACCTCGCGACGGGGTCCCGCCTTTTCTACCCCCGGGTGGCCGCCGACGGGAACCTGTCGTTTTTCCCGCACGGGGAAGGCGACGGATGGGAACCGGGCAGATTCGGAGTGAGGGAGCCTGTCGTCCGGGACGGGTCGGAGGGGACGAGAAACGGGTTCGACCTGGTCCTGGTTCCGGGGATGGCGTTCGATCCTCTCGGGAGGAGGCTCGGCAAGGGGTACGGGTACTACGACCGCTTCCTCTCGGGGCTGGTCCCCCCGGCGGTCGTGGTGGGGCTCGCGTTTTTCTGGCAACTCGTTCCGGAGGTTCCCGTGGAGGCCTGGGACGTCCCCGTCGATGCGGTCGTGACCGACGAAGGGGTCATCCGGGTCGCGCGGGATGCCCGGGTACGGACTTGAAATAGATGCAACACCCAGGAGGCACCCGTTGGATACGAATATGATCGTTCATGCCGTGCTGGCGGCGCTGGTTGCCGTTCTGTCGTTGGGGATCCTGTCGCTTTTGGCCAAGAAGAAAACCGCCGAGGGGAAGGCCCGGGAAGCGGAGGCGAAGGCGGAGGAGGTTCTCCAGCGCGCGAAGAAGGAGGCCGAGAACATCGTCAAGGAAGCGACGCTTTACGCGAAGGACTACCAGCTCCAGGTGAAGCTGGACTTCGAGCGGGAGACGCGGGAGAGGAAGAACGAGATCGGCCAGCTCGAGAAGCGGCTTCTCCAGAAGGAGGATGCCCTCGACCGGAAGACCGAGGCGCTCGAGGACCGTTCCCAGGGATACGCGAAGAAGGAGCAGGAGCTGGGCGAGCTCGGGAAACGGCTCGAGCGGGAGAAGGGCGAGGTGGACGAACTGGGCCGGGCCGCGAAGGAGAACCTCGAGAGGATCGGGGGGGTCACCGCGGAGCAGGCGAAGTCGGAGCTCGTAGAGATGGTCACGAACGAGGCGAGGCTCGAGGCCGGGAAGAAGATCCGGACGATGGACGAGGAGTTCAAGGAGGAGGCGTCGCAGAAGGCGCGGAAGATGATCGCCCTCGCGGTCCAGCGGTACGCCGCCGACTACGTCACCGAGCGGGTGGTGACGGCGGTGCCCCTCCCCTCCGAGGAAATGAAGGGGCGGATCATCGGGCGCGAGGGGAGGAACATCCGGGCGTTCGAGGGGGCCACGGGGATCGACATCATCATCGACGACACCCCCGAGGCGGTCATCCTCTCCGGGTTCGACCCCGTGCGGAGGGAAGTGGCCCGGATCGCCCTCACCAGGCTGCTCCAGGACGGGCGTATCCACCCGGCGCGGATCGAGGAGACGGTGGAGAAGGTGACCAAGGAGGTGGAGGAGATCATCCGGGAGGCGGGGGAGCAGGCGCTGTTCGACCTCGGTCTCCATGGGCTCCATCCCGAGCTGGTGAAGCTGATCGGGAAGCTGAAGTACCGGACCTCGTACGGGCAGAACATCTACTCCCACTCGATCGAGGTCGCCTTCCTGGGCGGGATGATCGCCTCCGAGCTGGGGCTGAACCCGAAGGTCGCCAAGCGCGCGGGTCTGTTGCACGACATCGGAAAGGCGGTGGACCACGAGGTGGAGGGGCCGCACGCGATCATCGGCGCGGACCTGTGCAAGAAGTACGGCGAGTCCGAGAGGGTCGTCCATGCGGTGGGGGCCCACCACGAGGACGAGTCGCCCCGGGATATCCTCCCGATCCTCGTGCAGGCGGCCGACGCCCTCTCGGGGGCGAGGCCTGGCGCTCGCCGGGAGATGCTCGCGAACTACCTCAAGCGCCTCGAGGACCTCGAGAAGATCGCGAAATCCTTCTCCGGGGTGGAGAAGTCCTACGCCATCCAGGCGGGGCGGGAAGTGCGCATCATCGTGGACAACCAGAAAATCACCGACGCCGCCGCCACGATGCTGGCGCGCGACATCGCGAAGAAGGTGGAGACCGAACTGTCCTATCCCGGGCAGATCCGCGTCACGGTGATCCGGGAGACCCGGGCCATCGAGTACGCCAAATAGGGACGGTCCTGTGGTGAAGGGTTGTCGATGGCATGGGGGACCACATTCCACGACCTCGGGTGGTGGATGGAAAGAGTGCCCTCCAGGACCGTCCCGGGTTTCCTTTGCTCCTGTGGTAAAGGGTTGTAGATGGCACGAGGGGTTGCAGTCCACGACAAAGGGTGATGGATGGGTAGGGCGTCCTCCAGGACCGTCCCGGGTTTCCTTTGCTCCTGTGGTGAAGGGTTGTCGATGGCATGGGGGACCACATTCCACGACCCAGCAACGAAGGGACGGTCCTGAAGTGAGGCTGGATTGGTGGCAGAAGGGGTTGCAGTTCACGACCCAGGGTCATGGATGGAGAGAGCGGTCTCCAGGACCGTCCCTGCTCTTTCGCTCCAGGTCCGTCCCGGCTGTTCCATGTGGATCTTATTCCTAGGCGACATCGTCGGCAAGCCCGGCCGCCGGGCGGTCCGGGAGTTCCTGTCGAGGCTTCGGGAGCACCGGGACGTCGATCTCGTCGTCGCGAACGGGGAGAACGCGGCGGGCGGCACCGGCGTGACGGAGCCGGTCGTCCGGGAGTTGTTCGACGCCGGAGTGGACGTCCTCACCAGCGGGAACCATGTCTGGGACAAGCGGGAGGGGCTTCCCCTCATCCGGGGGGAGGAGCGGGTTCTCCGTCCCGCGAACTACCCGCCGGGGACCGAGGGACGGGGGTGGGGCCTCTTCCGGGGGAGAAGCGGGACACCCTACGCGGTCGTGTCGCTGATGGGGCGGGTGTTCATGGGGCATTGCGACTGCCCCTTCCGCTGGATGGACGCCGCGCTTCCCGAGATGAAGCGGGGTGCTGCGGCCGTCCTCGTCGATTTCCACGCGGAGGCCACCTCGGAGAAGCGGGCGATGGCGTTCCACCTGGACGGGAAGGTGTCCGCGGTGGCCGGGACCCACACCCACGTGCAGACGGTCGACGCCCAGCGGCTTCCCGGGGGGACCGGGTACATCACCGACGCCGGGATGTGCGGTCCGATCCGGTCGGTGATCGGGATGAACCCCGACGAGGTCCTCGGCCGCTTCCTCTCCCTGCTTCCCGCGCGGTTCGAGGTGGCCGCCGGCGAGGCGGAGGCGGCCGGAGTCTTCTTCGACATCGATCCGGAAACGGGAGGCTGCCTGGAGGTACAATCCTTCCGGATGTCGGAATCCCAGATGAGGAGCCAGGAGACATGGAAGCGGTTCTGAAATCCCTCCGGCGGGGGACGGTCGACCTGATCACGGAGGAGGAGCTGGCGGGCAAGCTCCGCAGGGCCGCGAAGGAGAAGCGCCCCTTGCGGGTGAAGGCGGGGTTCGATCCGACCGCCCCGGACCTCCACCTGGGCCACACCGTCCTCATCCAGAAGCTGAAGCATTTCCAGGAGGCGGGGCACCAGGTGATCTTCCTCATCGGGGACTTCACCGGCATGATCGGCGACCCCAGCGGCAAGACGGAGACCCGGAAGGCGCTCACGCGGGAGGACGTCGACCGCAACGCCGTGACCTACAAGGAGCAGATCTTCAAGATCCTCGACCCGGAGCGGACCGAGGTGCGGTTCAACTCCGAGTGGCTCTCCCCGCTGCCGATCGAGGAGATGGTCCGGGTCGCCGCCCAGATGACGGTGGCCAGGATGCTGGAGCGGGACGACTTCCGGCGGCGCTACGAGGAGGAGCGACCGATCTCGATCCACGAGTTCCTCTACCCCCTCTTCCAGGGGTACGACTCGGTCGCGCTTTCGGCCGACGTGGAGCTGGGCGGGACCGACCAGAAGTTCAACCTCCTCGTCGGGCGCGACCTCCAGAGGGTCTTTGGGCAGGAGCCGCAGATCGTGATCACGACGCCCCTTCTCGTGGGACTCGACGGGGTCCACAAGATGAGCAAGAGCCTGGGGAACTACGTGGGGATCACCGAGCCGCCGGACGCGATCTTCGGGAAGATGATGTCGGTGCCGGACGACCTGATGCTGAAATACTACGAGCTCCTCTCCGACATCTCCGTGCGGGAGCTGGAGAGGCTGAAGGAGGGGATCGCGAACGGGACGCGCCATCCGATGGAGGCCAAGACCGCGCTGGCGCGGGAGATCGTCGCGCGGTTCCACGGTCCCGCGGCGGCCGCCGCCGCGGAGGAGGGGTTCCGCGCCCGCTTCTCCCGGAAGGAATTCCCGGAGGACGCCCGGAGGGTTTCCGGGGCGCTGCTCCGGGGGAAGACCGAACTGGCAGCGGTGGTCTCCGCGGTGTCGGAGAGCTTCCGTTCCAAGTCCTCCGCGCGCCGCCTGATCGAGCAGGGCGGTCTGGAGATCGACGGCGAGAAGGCGACCGACCCGTCCCGTCGGATCGAACCGGGCGGGGAGGTCCGGCTGAAGATCGGGAAGAAGGAGTTCGTGATCGTCGCGTTCGATTGATCCGGAGGGGGGTGCAAGATTATTCTTGCCCTCCCCGGAGGATTGGGCTATAGTTCCCCCTCGCTCGAACAACGCAAGAGGCAGCCTTCACGGTTTTCCGGCAGGTCCCCCCGTTGTCTTGCGGTACGTCCCCGGGGGTAAATACACTCGGCAAAGCGGTTTGGGCTTGACAGTTCGCACGGCTTTTCATATATTAGTTAGTCCGTCCTTATGTTCCGGGACGCACCGTTTCACCGGATCTTTGAAAACTGAACAGGGAATGCGAGAGCGCGTCGGATCTCTGTCTTTTCCGCTAGTTAGAAAACAAGTGGAGAGTTTGATCCTGGCTCAGAACGAACGCTGGCGGCGTGCCTAACACATGCAAGTCGAGCGCGAAAGGGGGGGCAACCTCCTGAGTAGAGCGGCGCACGGGTGAGTAACGCGTGGGTAACCTACCTCCGGGCGGGGGATAACCACTCGAAAGGGTGGCTAATACCGCATGAGACCACGGGGCCTTCGGGTCCTGGGGCCAAAGGCGGCACCGGCTTGCCGGTGCTGTCACCTGGAGACGGGCCCGCGTACGATTAGCTAGTTGGTAGGGTAACGGCCTACCAAGGCTGCGATCGTTAGCTGGTCTGAGAGGATGACCAGCCACACTGGAACTGGAACACGGTCCAGACTCCTACGGGAGGCAGCAGTGGGGAATATTGCGCAATGGGGGAAACCCTGACGCAGCAACGCCGCGTGGGTGAAGAAGGCCTTCGGGTCGTAAAGCCCTTTCGGACGGGACGAACGCTTC
>MGPV01000054.1:34585-47223 GCA_001797615.1 Deltaproteobacteria bacterium GWC2_65_14 | reverse complement strand
CTGCTCGATGGGAAGCGAGGAGAGATTGGCCAGGGTGCGCTTCTTGACCTTCCCTCCTTCGCGATACGATTCGCGCAGCAGGTAGGCCGGCTTGGAGTTCCGATTGGGGACGACGTCGATGTGCATGGTTACTTATCGCACACCAAAGCATATATGTCAAGTGAATATTTGTTATATACATGGCTACATTCTGCAGGAGAATATAACGCAGGAAAAAGAATAACTGCCGGGTATCATGGGAATTTCAGGAGGCGAGGCCTACGAATCTGCCGGGGAACTTCGGCTTAGGTTTCCAGCAGGCGGGGAGGACCGTGGTCCTGGTGACCCACAACCTCGGGAACGCGGAACGGGCCACGCGGCGGATCCACCTCAAGGACGGGCGGATCTTTACGGACCAATGGTCCTCCTCCCCGGTGCGGGGAATGTTATTGCAAGGCGATTCGATCGTTCAATAGGGAGGAACGGATGAACAGAAAACGGCTCGGCGCAATCGGGATCCCCCTTCTCTCAGCGGCGATCGCCTTCGCGGCGATCGCCTGCGGCGGCCCCTCGGGGCTGGGAGTCAACCAGATCCGGGACAACCCATCCCTCCTGCAGGGGACGGTGACGGTCCAGGGGGTCGTGGGGGGATTCTCGCAGCAGGATCCCCGCATCTTCGGCGTGATGGATCTCTCCGAGCTCAACTGCCAGAACCCCAACTGCGGCAGGTTCTACCTGCCCGTCCGCGCGGAAGGGTCTTCCCCCAGGATCGGGGACGAGGTCCGGATCACCGGCCGGCTGACCGACGAACCGGGGGGGAAGGTCTTCGCCGCGACCAAAGTCCACGTGGTGCGCAACCATCGGTTGTGATGGAGGCAGGCGGAAACAGGGGGCGGCCGGCCGCCCCCTATTTCCCCAGCATCTTTTTCAGCGCGTCTCCCACGCCCTTGGCCGCATCCTTTCCCGGAACGGCCAGTTTCCCCTGGGCCGCTTCCTCCAGCGTCTTTTTCAGCTCGTCCGCCTCTTTTCCAAGGTACTGCCCGATCCCCGCGCCGGACGCCGCGACCGCCACCTGGTGCAGGAGCGGTTCCAGGACCTGCCTGGCGATCTCGCCGGGGGACCCGCCCCCCTTGCCCCCGAGGTTTTTCAGCTCGATCCGGGGAAGCCTGGCGGAGAGCGGCTTGCCGGAGAGCGCCGCCACCCGGATCTCGATCTCCCCCTTCTCGATGACCATGCGGCGGATCACCACCTTTCTCCCCTCCTTTTCCGCGGCCGGCCCCTGTGCCGGGTCTCCCTGCAGTCTCTTCCTGAGCATCTCGATGTTCGACCGGCCCTCCCTGTCGATCTCGTAGGCGATGCGGGGGGAGAGGATCTTCACCTGGTCGATGACCACGGGGGTTCCGGTGACGGCCCCGGGGTCCATCGCGACGGAGATGTCCTCCAGGCGGAAGGCGTCCGGTTCCGAGAAGCCCGGGGGATTTCCGACGCTCAGATTGCGGATGGAGCCCGTTCCCCCTTTCAGGGCGATCTTGACGGAAGAGACCCCGACCTTCGTCCCGGTGGCTTCCGAGCCGTACTTTCTGATGGCCGCCGCCACGATCCGGTCGAGGCCGGAGAGCAGGATGAAGAGGGCAGCGGCGACGAGGAACAGGAGGATCCCCAGACCGATCAGCGTCTTGTTGGACGTCTTCATGGCGGCCTCCTCTTCTCGCGGGATGGATTCCTCATGATTACCTGTTTGAGGGGGAGGATCAACCGGAGGATTTCCACCTGGGCACGCCGTTCCGGAAAGGGCTGCCCCGGGTTCCTGAACTTGTGGCACACTGGCGGGGCGGACGACCCTCCTGGAAATCCTGCGACGGATCCTGCTATGGCGGGGGTAAAGGTATCCGTGGCGTTTGCCGATAAAGAGGCCATGGGACGGAAGCTGACCATCACGATCACGGTGGACCCGGAGGCGAAGGAGATCTCCGTCCGCGACGATTCCGGGACCGAGCGGTCGGTCCAGGCCGTCGTGGTCCTCGGGGGAGACGCGGAGCGGGGCGTCTTCTATCTCTTCGGGTATGGCGCATCGGCGGACGCCGCCTGGGCCTATCGGCAGGGGCTCCTGCACGCGATGGAGGCCGACGATCCCTACTACAAGAACTTCTACAAGCAGTGCGCCTGCCAGATCGCGCAGGCCCTCGACCCGCGCGCATTCCGGCAGGAGACCGACCCGTGGACGGTGCTGGACCGCTGGGAAGGGGAGGACCCGGGTCGGGGTCCCTGGAACTGACCGGCGTTTCCCTCCGTCACCCGCCGCCCTTCTTGTAATAGTAGTTGATGATGTCCCGCTTGGTGATCATCGTGACGATCTCGTGGGGGGTTTCCTTGTGCACCACGGGGAGCTCGTCGACGTTGATCGCCGCCATCTTGTCGAGCGCCTGCTGCAGCGTCTCGTTCCAGTAGGCCCGCTCCACGTTCGGGGTCGCGACGTCCCGGGCCACGACGAGGTGGCCGATCGACTCCTCGAACATGTACTCCCGGACGTCGTTGATCGACAGGATCCCGGTCATGTGCCCCTCCCGGTTCACCACCGGGTAGTAGATCTCCTGGGAATTCCCCATCGTCCGGATCAGCTGGCCGAAGGGCATTTCCTCCGGGATCCGGAAGACCTCCCGCATCCGGACCGCCTCCCGGACGAGGAACGTCTCCAGGAGCCCCCGGGAGAACTCCGTTACGTGCGCGGGCGAGGCGAGCCGGCTGATCAGCTGCTTCTCGTAGAGGCTGACCCCGCGGAGCAGCATATAGGAGATGGACGACACCACCATGAGGGGAACCAGCAGGGTGTAGCTGGAGCTCATCTCGCAGGCCATGATGATCGATGCGATGGGCACCTTCGCGACGCCGGCGAAGAAACCGCCCATCCCGACCAGGACGAAGGAGTTGGGGTGGAGAACCCAGCCGGGCGCCACCTGATGGCCCAGGAACCCGAAGGCCCCGCCCAGCATCGCCCCGATGAATACGGAGGGGCCGAAGACCCCTCCGCTCCCCCCCGAACTGATGGTGCAGGAGGTGGCGACGATCTTCAGCAGCGCCAGGAGGAGCATCGTACCCCAGAAGATCTTTCCCTCCAGCGCCATCTGGACCCACCCGTACCCCCCGTTCAGCACCGCGGGGGAGGCGAACGAGAGGATGCCCATCATCAGCCCTCCCAGCGCCGGCTTCAGCATCCGGTTCATCCGGAGGGGACGGAAGAAGCGGTCCCGCAGGCCGTAGAATACCTTGATGTAGAGGTAGCCGACCAGGGCGCAGAGGACCCCGAACAGGGCGTACGGCACCAGCTCGGAGGTCAGCATGAACTCGACCGTGCCGGGGAAGAAGAGGGCCCGGCGGCCGTGGACCTCGGAGTAGACGGAGTGGGCGATGATCGAGGAGATGATGCAGGGGAGGATCGCCTCGTACTCGAACTCGGTCTCGCGGTAGAGCACCTCCGGGGCGAAGAGGGCCGCCCCCAGGGGAGCCTGGAAGATGGCGCCGATCCCGCCCGCCGCGCCGGCGAGCACCAGGATCCGCTGTTCTCTCGCCTTGAGCCGGAACGTCGTCGAGAGGAAGGATCCGAACCCGGAGCCGATCTGGGCGATGGGCCCCTCCTTCCCCGCGGATCCTCCGCTGCCGATGGTCAGCACCGAGGCGATGATCTTCACGATCGGGACCCGTCTCCGGATGAACCCCCCCCTCTGGTGGAAGGCGTCGATCATCGCGTCGGTCCCGTGTCCCTCCGCTTCCGGCGCGAACCGGTAGACCAGGATTCCGGAGGCGAGCCCCCCCAGGGCGGGGATGAGGAGAAACCAGTAGGAGTGCCGGCCGGTGATTTCCCGGGCGAGCGAGGCCGGCGACCCCCGGCCCGGTTCCGCGTATCCGGTGATCATCTGCAGCAGGTGCAGGGAGTACCCGAGCAGCTGGTCGAACAGGATCGCCCCGATTCCGGCCACCACCCCCACCGCGACGCTGAGCAGCGTCAGGCGGAACTGGCGAGGCCATTTGGCGGTGGCCTGGTGGACCCAGTCTATGGCCGAGCGACCCAACGTCCTCTCCGGCGAGCCGGTTTCAAAAGACGTTCAAAAACATACACTACCCCGCCGGCGGGATCGTGTAAACCCCGGGTCCGCTGTTTCCGGAGCCGGTTCCCTGATACACTGTTTCTCCTGAAACCCGGTTCCTTTGCGCGGAATCCAACGGAAGCACCCCCGTCCCGGAAAAAGGAAGGAGGTCGCCCATGAATGCAGCCGAACTGGCATCGGTCGCCCGTTCCCTCGTCGCCGCGGGGAAGGGGATCCTGGCCGCCGACGAGAGCACACCCACCATCGAGAAACGGTTCAAGTCCATCTTCCTGGCGTCCACCGAGGA
Source organism: Deltaproteobacteria bacterium GWC2_65_14 (assembly GCA_001797615.1). NCBI lineage: Bacteria > Deltaproteobacteria > Deltaproteobacteria bacterium GWC2_65_14. The sequence goes on along the minus strand of MGPV01000054.1, from coordinate 42,855 downwards.
AAACCGGCGCGCCTACCGGGAGCTTCTCTTCACCACGGAGGGGATCTCCGAATTCATCAGCGGCGTGATCCTCTTCGACGAGACGATCCGGCAGAAGACGCGGGAGGGGGTCCCCTTCCCGGAGCATCTGGAGTCGCGGGGGGTGATCCCGGGGATCAAGGTGGACGAGGGAGCGAAGGCGCTGGCCGGGTTTCCCGGGGAGAAGGTGACGGAGGGGCTGGACGGACTCCGGGCCCGGCTCGAGGAATATGCGGAGCTCGGTGCCCGCTTCGCCAAGTGGCGGGCGGTCCTGGCGATCGGGGAGGGGATTCCCACTCCCGGCTGCCTGTCGGCGAACGCCCACGCGCTGGCGCGCTACGCCGCCCTCTCCCAGGAGGCCGGCCTGGTGCCGATCGTCGAGCCGGAGGTCCTCATGGACGGGACGCACACCCTGGCCCGCTGCGAGGAGGTGACCGGGCGCACGCTGGCGCTGCTCTACTCCGAGCTCAACGCCCAGCGGGTCGTTCTCGAGGGGACGCTGCTCAAGCCGAACATGGTGCTCCCGGGGAAGGAGTGCCCGCACCAGGCCCCCGCCTCGGAGATCGCCGAGGCGACCGTCCGGTGCCTGCGCCGCGCCGTCCCCGCGGCGGTCCCGGGGATCGTCTTCCTCTCCGGCGGGCAGAGCCCGGAGCAGGCGACCGAACGGCTGAACGCCATGAACGCCTTGGGGAAATTCCCCTGGGAGCTTTCCTTCTCCTACGGGCGCGCGCTGCAGGAGCCGGTGCTGACGGCCTGGAAGGGGGTCCCCGGGAACGTTGCCGCCGCGCAGGCCGCCTTCAACCACCGGTCCCGGTGCAACGGCGCCGCGCGGTACGGAAAATACACCAGGCAGATGGAGCACGAGACAGCCTGATCGAAGGAGGAACCGATGGAGGAACGCACAGGAGTCGTAACGGTCAAGGGAAAGCCGGTGACCCTGCTCGGGCCGGAGATCCGGGTCGGCGACAAGGCGCCCGACTTCCGGGTGGTCGACACCTCCATGGCCCCGGTCACGCTCGGGGATTTCCGGGGCAAGGTCAAGGTGATCAGCGTGGTTACATCGCTGGACACGGCGGTCTGCGACGTGGAGACCCGGCGGTTCAACCAGGAGGCGGCGAAGCTTCCCGGCGACGTCGTGGTGCTGACCATAAGCCTCGACCTTCCGTTCGCCCAGAAGCGCTGGTGCGCGGGGTCCGGCGTGGACAAGGTGAAGGTGCTCTCCGACTACCAGGAGCGGTCGTTCGCGGCCGCCTACGGGGTGATGATCCGGGAACTGAAGCTCCTCGCCCGATCGATCTTCGTGGTCGACGGAAAGGATGTCGTCCGGTACATTCAGCGTGTCCCGGAGAACGGCCAGGAGCCGGACTACGGGGCGGTTCTCGCCGCCGTGAAGGGAATCACCGGGTAGCGGACCGCCGCGGACTTTTTACCCTGGATCAACGAGGACGACGCCCGCCGGAAGAACATCACCCCGGAGGAGTACGCGAAGGCGCAGGCGGCCCTCTGGAAGAAGGGGCTTTCCGAATGGGGGCAGGACGGGGAGAGGATCCGCCGGATGAAGGAGGCGGCCGGGTTCGCCATCTACACCCCCGGCAGTTCGGCCGGGCTGCCCGTGTCGGTCCTGCGCTCCTTCGCCCCGCCCGAGGGGGCCGGGAAAGCCGGGACGCGGAGCTGGAGCGGCTCCGCAAGCAGTATGCGCGCCCCGTTTCCGCGCTGGAGGGGAAGATCCGGGCGACCGACCCGATGGCGGAGGAACTGGAGACGGTCACCGTCCGGCCGAAGAAGTCCGACATCACCGTGGCGCTGGTCGCGCTCGCCTGGGCGCCGGTGTGGCGGGACGACCGGGGAGGAATCGCCCGCGCCTGGTAGGGAAGGCTACCGGAGACGGTCCGGAACCACCCCCCGCCGCCACAGGAACAGCACCCCCGCGACCGCGAGGATCGAGCCGTACTGCCCGGGGGTGAGACCCAGGTAGCGGGCGTCGCCCAGGCGCAGGAAGTCGAAGGCGAAGCGGGCCGGCGCGTAGAGCAGTAGGAAGAGGGCCGGGTAGAACCCGGTGGGCCTTCGTCTGCGGTCCATCAGCAGGAAGATCGGAACGATGACGAGCAGGGTGTAGAGGAACTCGTACCAGCCGAGGTCGTGGTAGGCCATCCCGGAAAGGAGGACGCCGTCCGGCAGGTCGGCGAGCCTCCCCGCGGTCTGGTAATAATACCGGATATATTCCATCGCCTCCGGGGTTGCCAGGCTCACCCCCAGCGGAAACCGGGTGATCGTCCCGGGATGGTCGTGCGCGAGGGTGCATCCCAGCCGGCCGATCGCCCACCCGAAGGGGAAGGCGAAGGCGATCGCCTCCAGATAGCGCCATTTCGTCGCCGTGGAAAGTCCGGGCGCCTTCCACCGGAAGAAGAGCACGATCCCCGCCAGCGACCCGGCGATTCCCCCGAAGGAGCTGATGTTCTCCCAGAACTTCAGCAGCATGAGCGGGTTCTTCCACACTTCGCCCGGGAAATAGGCCAGCACGGCGAATAGATGCGCCCCCAGGAGCCCCGCGACCAGCGTGTAGAAGACCAGGTCCATCGCGAGGCCGGCCTCGAGCCCTTCCTTGCGGCATCTGCGGATCGCCAGGTGGCTTCCGGCGAGCATGGCCGCCGCCACGAGGATTCCAAAGGCGTATATGGTAATGGGACCCACGTGCAGCGTCGGCTGCGGGAAATAGGGGAACATGGCAAAAACACACTAACCTTTTCCCCCTATTTTTTCCAATCGGTTTCCACCCCTTTTCAGAATTTGCTGGACCCGGAATTTATTTTCTGATCTAATCCCGAAGTACGCTCAGGGAAAACGGGATCTTCCGCGGAATAAAACCGCTCTGCAAAACGGTGTTCCATGCAGCAAACAGGTCCTGACGTACCGATGGAGCCGAGAATGAGAGTCGAGTACTCCCCAACCCACCTTTTCCAACCGAACCACGGCCAGGTGACCACCCGCTTCGACCTCCATCAGAAAGTCCTGTGGTGCTACATGGATCCGAAGCCGAGGGCATGTTTTTCCTTTTCTCTCCTCGAGGATCTTCGGAAAGTCCAGACGTATATCGAACAGACGAACCGGAAGGGAATGAATAACGGTTCCGATTGCCCGATTCCCTACGCGGTGTTCACCTCGAAAGTGCCGAAAATATTCAGCTTCGGCGGGGATCTCGATCTGTTTATCCGCTGCATCCGGGAACAGGACCGCCAGGAGCTTTGGCGGTATGCCTCTCTCTGCATCGACGTGCTCTTCTCGAATTTCAACAGCTACGGGCTTCCCATGACCACCGTTATTCTTGCCAAGGGAGACGCGTTGGGAGGCGGGTTCGAAGCCGTTCTTTCGGGGAATGTCATCGTCGCCGAAAAGGATGCCCAGTTCGGCCTGCCGGAAGTCCTGTTCAACATGTTTCCGGGAATGGGCGCCTACAGCCTGCTTTCCAGGAAGATCGGCGCTCCTCTCGCAGAGAAGATCATCCTGAGCGGAAAGATATACAGCGCTGCGGAAATGAAGGAGATGGGAGTTGTCGACATCCTCGCGGAAAATGGCAAAGGGGAAACCGCCATCTCCGAATATGTCGCATGGCATTCCCGGAAGCGGAATGCCTACCAGGGGATCCTGAAGGCACGTCGGATCATCAACAGGATCGACCGGGAAGAACTGGACGAGATCGCGAAGGTCTGGGTGGACGCGGCGCTGAGTCTGGGGCCGAAGGATATGAAATTGATGGAGAGGCTGATCAAGGCGCAGGATCGGATTCGTGAAGAGGTTCAACCGTCCGGGACGCTGGTGCCGTCCGGGATTTCCGGGGACTCAACCGGGGAGATTATGAAGCAGCATACCCCCGCTTCCTGACATACCGAAGCAGGGCATCCTTCGCCTTCTTGAATTCCTGTGCGATCGTCCGCAGAAGAACCGCCCCGTTGTCCCGGAATGCCATCGGGTCCATTTGGGAGCCTCGGGAGCATTCCTCCATCAGCGCCATCGCTCCGATCTGCCCCGCGCTCCCCTTCAAGGCGTGGGAGAGGGAGCGGAAGGCTTCGTGGTTCCGTGTGGCCACGGCCCGGTGCATCTCCTGGAGCTTCTGTCCGCCGCTCTCCAGAAAGACCTGAACCAGTTTCTCGAAGAACCCGCTGTATCCCCCGAGCGCCTGCAGTTCCTGCACGACGTCCGTGTTGAGCACGGTTTCGGCACCGGTCGGTTTCTCCTCCCGGGGGTCGTCCTGGCGGCGGCCGGAATCCTTCGCGATCCGGACGCCCGACCGTTTCTCGTACGGGACGATCGCGTCGACCAGCTCCAGCAGCTTCCTCACTTCGACCGGCTTGGTGAGGTAGGCGTCGATGCCGGCCTCCTCGCAGGCCCTGCGGGATTCCGGCGTTGCGTCGGCGGTCAGGGCCACGATCGGGATCCGCGGCCTCTGCCCATGCGTGACCCGGTGGATCTTCGCGGCTTCGATCCCCCCCATCACCGGCATATGCAGGTCGAGGAACGCGAGGTCGAAGAGCTGCTTCTCGAGCGCGTCGAGCGCCTGCTCCCCGTTCTCCACGAGTCGGACCTCGTGACCGCCTCGTTCCAGGATCTTCGCGATCACCTTCTGGTTCGTGGGGTTGTCCTCGGCCACCAGGATGGAGAGGCCGCGGCGGTCCTCCTTCCTCCGCCGGTATCTTCGGGCCAGGTTCGCGATCCCGTTCTGCTTCGGCTGGTCCGGACGGACGAAATGGAGGGCGTTGAACAGGAGGGTCTTGTCGATCGGGGTGGACACCGCGGCCGCGTACCCGCGCCCGGTGACCGTTTCCAGGTCCGGGTCCGCCTCTCCCTCGCCGGCCAGGATCAGCTGCACCCTCCCGATGGAATGGTCCGCCTTGATTCCCCGCGCGAACTCGAAGGGATCCATGTCGAGGTTGCGCTGCACCACGAGCGTGATATCGTACGGCTCCTCCCGGTCGGCGGCCGACACCAGGAGCGCAAAGGCCTGGGCTGCACGGGCGGCGGTAACGGCGCGGATTCCCCAGGAGGCCAGGTACCCCTGGACCGCCTCCGTGGTCTCCCGGTCCGAGGAGACGACCAGGACGCGGCTCTCCGTCAGGGTGCATGACCCCTCCGGATGGGAAACCAGCCCCTGCTGCTTCTCGAGCGTCAGGGTGACCCAGAAGGTGGAACCCTTTCCGGGCTCGCTCTGCACCCCGACCTGTCCCCCCATCAGGTCGACCAGCTGCTTGACGATCGTGGTGCCGAGGCCGGTTCCCCCGAAACGGCGGCTGACCGTTCCGTCCGCCTGGGTGAACCGCTCGAAGATCCGGGCCTGGGCTTCCGGCGCGATCCCGATCCCGGTGTCGGACACCTCGAACCGGATCGAAACGCTTGCGGCGGTCTCGCCGGCCAGTTCCGCCCGCAGGATCACCTCCCCCTCCTCCGTGAACTTCACGGCGTTCCCCAGCAGGTTCAGGAAGATCTTCCGCAGCTGGAGCGGGTCTCCGCAGAGCAGGAACGGGATCTTCGAGGAAAAGCGGGTGGACAGGGCGATCCCCTTCGCCTGGGCCACCGGCATCACGATCGCGGTGGTGCTGCGGACCAGGGAATAGAGGTCGAAATCGACCGACTCGATCTGGTATTTCCCCGCCTCGATCTTCGAGATGTCCAGGACGTCGTCGATCAGGGAGAGCATCGTCCTGGCGGAGGCCTCGATCGTCTTCGCGTAATCCTCCTGGTCCGCCGACAGCGGGGTGTCCTGCATCAGGGCGGCCATCCCCAGGATCCCGTTCAGCGGCGTGCGCATCTCGTGGCTCATGTTCGCGAGAAACTGGGTCTTGGCCTTGTTCGCCTCCTCCGCCTTCTGGATCGCCTCCTTCAATTTCTTGAGCAGGACGGAGACATAGGCGGGAAGTGCAATGAGGCCGATCATCAACCCTGTAGAGAGGGCTGGATTGGCATCCCAGAACCCGTTCCGGATGATCACAAGACCGTATGTGATAACGCTGAGGAGGGCGGAGGCGAAGAGGTAGTTCCGTCCGTACCGGAATCCGTTTCCGAAAGTTACCCACAGCAGAATGATGAACAGTGGGGAAGCGTCGTCTCCGGTAAGGTAGGTAATGATCGCCACGCTTCCGATGTCACCTACCATTCCGACACAGCGACGGAACGGAGAAACCCCTTTTGCCCGGAAAATCACATGAAAAAACAACCCCAGGGAGAACACCAGGTAAAAATACGCATAGTAGAGAGATAAGCGTTCCAGCGGAATGATCTGTCCATCCTTGCGGATGTAGTACATGAGGTAGATGGACGCTACGGATACCAGGACGACCCGGATCAGCGCCTGCTCGTGCTCGGAATCGGGCCTCCGGCTCAGTCTTTCCCGGAAATCGCTGATTCTGCTCAGGAAACCCCCTTCTGGTGCCGGGGATACCTGGGCCGTTTCGCTGGCCTGATTCATCCTTCCTCCGCCATTTCCGGCCATGGGTTTCCCCTGCCGGTTCCCTTCTTATCGGAAATGGCGGTTGGAACTTTACGGAAAATTCAGCAATATTCGGGAGGGACGGCGGTGCCTGGTCCCACGTCAGCCCCGCTTTGCGGAAAGGGACGAGATCTCTCCCCGGAGCCGCCAGAGGACTCCCAGTCCCGGGAGGGCGGAGAGGGCGGTGAAGAGGAAGAAGACCCCCCATCCGACCGACTCGACCAGGAAGCCGGAGGTGGGGGCGACGAAGATCCGGCCGAGCGCCGCGAGGGAGGAGAGGAGCGCATACTGGGTCGCGGTGTAGCGGTTGTCGCACAGCGCCATCAACAGCGCCACGAACGCCGCCGTTCCCATCCCCCCGCAGAGATTCTCGAAGGCGACGGTGAAGACCAGCATCCCGTAGCTCTTCCCGACCCAGGAAAGGACCATGAAGGAGAGGTTGGAGACCGCCTGGAGCGCCCCGAAAATCAGGAGGGATCGGTAGAGACCCAGCCGGATCATCCAGGTCCCGCCGAACATGGCCCCGACGATGAGGGAAACCAGCCCGAGTCCCTTGTTCAGCGTCCCCACGTCGGTGGGGGAGAAGCCGACTCCGCGGATCAGGAAGGCGGTGGTCAGCGTTCCGGCGTAGGCGTCCCCCAGCTTGTAGAGGACGATGAGAAACAGCAGCGCGACCGCCCCCCGGCGGGAGAAGAACTCCGAGAGGGGGGAAAGGACCGCCTCCCGCAGCGTCTTCGGGGGGATCCCCTTCGCCTCCGGCTCGGGGCAGAAGAGGGTGGTGGCGATCCCGATCCCCATGAGCCCGGCCATCAGGAGGTAGGTGCTCCGCCACCCGATCCGCTCGGAGAGGATCAGCGCCAGCGCCCCCGAGACCAGCATCGCCACCCGGTAGCCGGTGACGAAGACCGCGGCGCCCAGGCCCCGCTCCGGCGGGTGGAGCACGTCGGTGCGGTAGGCGTCGATCACGATGTCCTGCGACGCGGAGAAGAAGGCCACCAGGAGGGCGAGGGCTCCCAGCGCGAGCGGCGCCTCCGCGGGGTTCCCGGCGGCCATGGCGACGATCCCCAGGACCAGCGCCGCCTGGGTGAGCAGCATCCAGCCCCTGCGCCTCCCGAAAAGGGGCGGAACGAACCGGTCCATCAGGGGGGACCAGAGGAACTTCACCGTGTAGGGGAGGCCGACCAGCGCGAAGATCCCGATGGTGCGCAGGTCCACGCCGGCCACCGTCATCCAGGCCTGCAGCGTTCCCCCGGTCAGCGCCAGGGGGAGCCCGGAGGAGAACCCCGCCAGCACCATGACGCCGATGCGGCGGCTGCGGAAGACCTTCAGGGTTTCGGAAAGGCGGGTTGCCATGGTCCCGGGGTGACCGCCTACGGGATCAACACCGCCCGCAGATTCACCTTCCCCTCGCGCAGCTTCGCGAGGACTTCGTTCACCTGCTCCAGGGGGTGGATTTCCACAACCGGCGCAATCTTGTGGTCCGCGGCGAACCGGAGCATCGCGTCCATGTCATCCCGCGTGCCGATCAGCGAGCCCATGATCCGGGTCTGCCCGGTGAGCAGTCCGGCCGGAATCACCTTGGCCGGCTCCGCGATCGCCGCCAGCACCACCAGCGTCCCGTTGGGCGCCAGCCCCGGGACGCACTCCTCGAAGAGGCCGGCCGAGATCCCGGTGAGCAGGATCAGGTCGGCTCCCCCGATGGCGCGAAGCCGCTTCCGGATCTTCTCCTTCTCCGAGTCGATCACGATGTGGGCTCCCAGCTCCCGGGCGAGGG